>CAZHWG010000096.1:0-6491 GCA_964535925.1 uncultured Sphingorhabdus sp. | reverse complement strand
GTGTTCAGTTTCAAACGCCTGTGCGGAGAAGCGCGCGGGGCGAGCGACTATCTCGCGATCGCGCGAACGTTCCACGCCGTCATCATCGTCGGCATTCCGGTAATGGGTCCCGAGATGCGCAACGAGGCCGCGCGCTTCGTCACTCTGGTCGACTCGCTCTACGAATATCGCGTCAAGCTGCTCGCCAGCGCCGACGCCGAGCCCGACGGCCTGTATCCCGCAGGCGACGGTCGCTTTGAATTCGACCGCACCGTCTCGCGGCTGCTCGAGATGCGGTCGGAAGCCTATCTCGCGCTCGGTCACGGCATCGACAACGATCCCGGCTGAAAAGCCTCGCCAGGGCTATTCATGCATATGACATCGGCCACGAGCGTGATCTTGCCAACCCGTTAACCCGACCGTGCATCCTCTCTGCTATGGCTTCTTTATGGCCAGTTCCCGCATATCCAGATGGACTGGCGAGATAACCACACACCATTTCGGCCGGGACGATCTGTCCGAACGGGTGCGTCGAACGCTCGTCAACACGCTCTACGCTCAACCGTTGAGCCTCGCATTGAGCTCGTTCGCCGGAATTTCGACAACGATGGTCGCCGCCTTCGCGAGCGGCATCAGGGAGCTCATCCTCATGAGCTTGGCCGTCTCGATTATCGCGATTGTCCGAGTTTTCAGCGGGCTGTCGCTTAGCAAAAACGCTCGCGGACACTCGACACGCAAACTCGAGCTTGTCTACGCGGCAGGCGCGTTCAGCTATGCCCTCGCGCTCGGGATCATGACCGCTTTTGCGCTTCTCTGGGAAACAGGCACTGCCGTTCAGGGACTGATGATCGCCACTTCCCTTTGCTACGGCGTCGGAATGTGCGCGCGCAATGCCGGGCGACCGACCATGGCGTTGGGCCAGCTTTTCCTGGTCATCGTGCCGGTGCTGATCGCCGTGCTTACCCTTGGTGGCCCTATCTACCTGGTTTTCGCGTTCAATCTCTTATTGTTGGCGTTTGGGATGGTAACGATCACGATGCACCTGTTCAGGATGTTGCGAGCCTCGTTCGCAGCCGCCCAAACGAGCGACGATGTGGCCGACGAAATGCGCCAGCTCGCCCGGACCGATATCGTTACCGGTCTCACCAATCGCGCGGGCCTCGATCACGACATGGCCGAACGCCTGCGCTCCGCCGGCAAGGACACGATCCTGGCGTTGTTCTGGCTCGATCTCGATCGGTTCAAGGAGATCAACGACCTGTTCGGCCATCCTGTCGGCGATCAGGTGCTACAGCAAATCGCCGCCCGGCTCGCCGAAGTGTCACCCGAACACGCGACCGTCGCGCGCTTCGGCGGTGACGAATTCATCGTCTTTTGCGAGGTTGCCGATCGCCGCGAGAGCGAACGGGTGGCCAGCGAAATCCATGCCGAGATCATGCGACCGGTCGGGATCGATACAAAATGGCTCGAAGTCCACGCCTCGATCGGCGTCGCTTTGTTACCCGAGGACGCATCGAGCGCGGCGACGCTGATGCAGAACGCCGATCTCGCGCTGTATGATGCCAAAGTCAGCGGTCGCCGACAGACCAGCTTCTATAATCCCTCGATGAACCGCGATCTCGCCCGCAAGCGCGAGATCGAGGCCGAACTTCGCGCCGCGATCCTGAAAGACGAATTGTCGGTCTATTTCCAGCCGGTGGTCGACCTGGAGACCGGCAGGATCCGCGGCTTCGAAGCGCTGGTGCGCTGGTTTCACCCGACCCGGGGCGAGCTGCTGCCCGACGAATTCATCCCGCTGGCCGAAGAAACCGGCGTTATCTTGACGCTAGGCAACTGGATCACCGCACAGGCGGCCAAGGCCGCGGCGCGCTGGCCCGACGACATTTCGCTCGCGGTCAACCTCTCGCCGTTGCAGATCAAGGCGCCCGGCGCGGCGCTCGGTATCATCAACGCGATCCGCCAGGCCGGGCTCGACCCGTCGCGGCTCGAACTCGAGGTGACCGAAAGCCTGCTGCTCGATGACCACGACGCGACCGAGCACTTCATTCACGACCTTTCGGCGATCGGCATCAAGTTCGCACTCGACGATTTCGGCACTGGCTATTCCTCGCTCAGCTACGTGCAGAAATATCCCTTCAGCAAGATCAAGATCGACCGCAGCTTCGTTTCGGGTTCGAACGTCGGCCGCAAGACTGACGCGATCATCCGCGCCGTCGCCGAACTCGGATCGAAGCTCGGAATGGACATCGTCGCCGAGGGTGTCGAAACCATCGATCAGGTGCGCGCCGTGCGCGAAGCAGGCTGCACGCTGGGCCAGGGCTATTATTTCAGCCGGGCGGTGCCCGATTACGCTGCAGCCATATTGCTCGTCCACGACGCTGAAGTGCATAATCCGCAACGTGCGCGCGCCTGATCGCTCGCGGCCGGGCGCGGCCCCTCTGCCCGATACGGCGTAAACGGTTCGCGACTTGACGCGCGGCCGGGCGCAGCGCAGCTTCGCCGGCGATTCACCTTGCCTCGGAGAAAGCCCATGCGTCCCACATTCTCGCTCGCGATCCTGCTGAGCTGCGCTGCCATCGCCACGGTTCCCGCCGGTGCCGCGGACGATCAACAGGCGCAAACGCTCGAAATCTACCGGACCGCGATCGAGACCGCGACGGTCAAGGGCCGGGGCGAGGTGCCCAAGCTGGCCAACTATCTTGCCGGGAAATTCCGCAGCGCAGGCTGGTCGGAGGACGATATCCATGTGATCCCCTATGAAGGCGATCCCGGCGACCAGACGGCCGCACTGATCGTCCGCTGGCCCGCAGCGAAGAAGACCGACCGCAAGCCGATCCTGCTGCTCGCGCATATGGACGTGGTCGAGGCGAAACGATCCGACTGGGAGCGCGACCCGTTCAAGCTGGTCACCGAAGAAGGCTATTTCTACGGTCGCGGGACGAGCGACGACAAGCAGGGCGTGACCGAGATCACCGCCTCGCTGCTCGCGCTCAAGGCGGCGGGTTTCAAGCCGACGCGCGACATCGTCTTGCTGTTCACCGGCGACGAGGAGACCGGCCAGAATGGCGCCAGCCTCGGCGCAAGCGACTGGCTGAAATGGACCAATGCCGAATATGCGCTCAACGCCGATGCCGGCGGCGGCGCGTTCGATCGCGACGGCCGGGTGCTCGGCTTCGGCATGCAGACCGCGGAGAAAGTCTACCAGACCTTTACGCTGAGCGTGCACAATCGCGGCGGGCACAGCTCGCGCCCGCGGCCCGACAACGCGATCTACGAGCTGGCGGGCGCGCTCAAGCGCCTCGAGGCACATCGCTTCACGCCCGCGCTCAACGAGACGACGCGCGCCTATTACACCGAGCGCGCCAAGCAGGAGACGGGGCCGCTCGGGGATGCCATGCGCGCCTGGCTCGCCAATCCCGACGACGGCGCCGCCGCCGACGTGATCGAGGCGAGCGAGCTCGAGGTCGGCACGACGCGGACGCGCTGCGTCGCCACGCGCCTTGCCGCAGGCCATGCCGACAACGCGCTGCCGCAGCTCGCCGAAGCGACGGTCAATTGCCGAATCATGCCCGGCGAGGATCCCGCGCTGACGCTGGCCGCGCTCAAGGCGATCGCCGGTGAGGGTGTCGAGGTCGATCCGGTCAAGCCCGCGATCGCCAGCCCGCCGTCGCCGCTGCGTCCCGATGTCGTTGCCGCCTATACCAATGCGGTCCGCGCGCGCTTCCCCGGCGCCCCGATCGTGCCGCAGATGTCGACCGGCGCGACCGACGGCCTCTATTTTCGCGCTGCGGGAATCCCGGTCTACGGAGTCGACGGCACCTGGGGCGTTTCGCCCGACGATGAACGCGCGCACGGCCTCAACGAGCGGCTGCCGGTCAAGGCACTGCACGACGGGGTCGCGATATGGATCGAGATGCTGCGCGATCTGGCCGGCTGATGACAGCGCGCAGGGGCTAAAGCTATTGCGAATGATGTGCAAAGATAGTTTGATGCCCGAGGTTGCCCGCAGGGAACAATCGGCCTAATCGCGCCTTTCCTATTTCATCCCCCCGTGCGTGTCGCTCGTGGCGCGCCTCGACTCTTTTCGAAAGGTTCGCCCATGGCCCGCAAGAAGCTTGCGATGATCGGTTCCGGCATGATCGGCGGCACGCTCGCCCATCTCGCCGCCATGAAGGAGCTCGGCGACGTTGTATTGTTCGACATCGCCGAAGGCATGCCTGCGGGCAAGGCGCTCGACCTGTCGCAAGCCGGCCCCGTCGCTGGCTATGACGCCAAGCTCAAGGGCACGAGCGACTATGCAGACATCGCCGGCGCCGACGTGTGCATCGTCACCGCCGGCGTGCCGCGCAAGGACGGCATGAGCCGCGACGACCTGCTCGGCATCAACCTGAAGGTCATGAAGGCGGTCGGCGAAGGCATCAAAAAGCATGCCCCGAACGCGTTCGTCATCTGCATCACCAACCCATTGGACGCCATGGTCTGGGCGCTGCGCGAATTTTCAGGGCTCCCGCACAACATGGTCGTCGGCATGGCCGGCGTGCTCGATTCGGCGCGCTTCCGTCACTTCCTCGCCGACGAATTCAATGTCTCGGTCGAAGACGTCACCGCCTTCGTGCTCGGCGGCCACGGCGACACGATGGTCCCCGTCGTGCAGTATTCGACCGTCGCGGGCATCCCCGTCCCCGACCTCGTTGAGATGGGCTGGACGACGCAGGACAAGATCGACGCGATCGTCAAGCGCACGCGCGGCGGCGGCGGCGAGATCGTGAAATTGCTCGGCAACGGCAGCGCCTTCTACGCGCCCGCCACGAGCGCTATCGCGATGGCGGAGAGCTTCCTCAAGGACAAGAAGCGCGTCCTGCCCGCCGCGGCGCACCTGACCGGCCAGTACGGCGTCGACGACCTGTATGTCGGCGTGCCCGTCGTCATCGGCGAAGGCGGCGTTGAACGCATCGTCGAAATCAAGCTCGACGACGAGGCGAAACAGGGCTTCCAGGTCAGCGTCGATGCGGTCGAGGAACTGCTCGCGGCGTGCAAGGCGCTGGATAGCAGCCTTGCTTAAACCCTTCACTTTCGCAGCGGCGCTGGCCGCGCTTTTCTCAGTGCCTTCTGCGGTCGCGCAAGTACGCGTCGCCGAACTCGGCGATGTCTACGAGAGCTATAATGACTGCTTCGCGGCCACGCCAGCAACCGGACTAATGCCCGGCGCGCTGGAGGAGCGCGGATGGCAGCGGGCCAAAATCGAAAAGTCCGGTAGGCCGGTCGAAAGCTCATTGCTGATTTTTGGTCATACTGGCCGGGCACCCCTCATCATGCTGAGTGCCGAAAGTGGCTCGGGCATTTGTATCGTAACAGCGCGAGTGAAGGACCTCGCAGCGATTGAAGAATTCAAAAGTGCATGGGGCGATGCCCTACCCAAACCCAATAGCGATGGGACGATTTCGTTTTTTGCCGAAGGCCACGCCGTTCAAATGGCAGCGACTGGCAGCAAAAAGGAACCAGGAATTCGTCTTGTTGTCATGACTCCTACGGAGACCGAATAAATGAGCATCCTCGTCGACAAGAATACCAAGGTCATCACGCAGGGCATGACGGGGGCCACCGGCACCTTTCATACCGAGCAGGCGATCGCCTATGGCACCAAGATGGTCGCCGGCGTCACCCCCGGCAAGGGCGGCACGACGCATATCGGCCTGCCCGTCTATGACACCGTCGCCGAGGCGCGCGACGCCACCGGCGCCGACGCCAGCGTCATCTACGTGCCCCCCAAGTTCGCCGCCGCCTCGATCATCGAGGCGATCGATGCCGAGATTCCGCTGATCGTCGCGATCACCGAGGGCATCCCCGTGCTCGACATGGTCACCGTCAAGGGCCGCCTCGAAGGATCCAAGTCGCGCCTGATCGGCCCGAACTGCCCAGGGGTACTGACCCCCAATGAATGCAAGATCGGCATCATGCCCGGCAGCATCTTCAAGAAGGGCTCGGTCGGCGTCGTCTCGCGTTCGGGCACGCTGACCTATGAAGCGGTGTTCCAGACGACCGCAGCCGGCCTGGGCCAGACGACCGCGGTCGGCATCGGCGGCGATCCGGTCAACGGCACCAACTTCATCGACGTGCTCGAGCTGTTCCTCGCCGACGACGAAACGACGAGCATCATCATGATCGGCGAAATCGGCGGCAGCGCCGAGGAAGAGGCGGCGCAGTTCCTGAAGGACGAGGCGAAAAAGGGCCGCTCCAAGCCGACGGTCGGCTTCATCGCCGGTCGCACCGCGCCTCCGGGCCGCCGCATGGGCCATGCCGGTGCTATCGTCAGCGGCGGACAAGGCGGCGCGGAAGACAAGATCGCGGCGATGGAAGATGCAGGGATCCGCGTGGCGCAAAGCCCCAGCGAACTGGGCACCACATTGGATGCGCTTTTGAAAGAGCTGGCCTGATCAGTTCGCCTCAAAGGAGAGGCCATTATGGGTAACGAAACGCAGAATTTCCTCCCCGAAATGCCGGGACAAGGCGAA
>CAZHWG010000095.1:0-6498 GCA_964535925.1 uncultured Sphingorhabdus sp. | reverse complement strand
GCCCGGCTCGGCGGGCTGCACGCCTTCATGGCGTGGGATCGCCCGATCCTGACCGACAGCGGCGGCTACCAGGTGATGAGCCTGTCCGATCTCGCCAAGGTCAGCGAGGACGGGGTTTCGTTCAAGAGCCACCTCGACGGCGCCCGGCACATGATCACGCCCGAACGCTCGATCGAGATCCAGCGCCTGCTGGGTTCGGACATCGTCATGGCGTTCGACGAACTCGTCCGGACCGATAGTTCACGCGACGCGCAAGCCGCGGCGATGGAGCGATCGATGCGCTGGGCGCGGCGATCGCGCGAGGCATTCGACACGATCGAAACGCCGTTTCCGCGCGGGGCAATTTTCGGCATCCAGCAGGGCGCGCTCGACGAGGGGCTGCGCCAGGTCTCGGCCGACGCGCTGAGCGGGATCGGCTTCGACGGCTACGCGATCGGTGGCCTTGCCGTCGGCGAGGGACAGGAAGCGATGTTCGGCGTGCTCGATTACGCGCCCGGCCAGTTGCCTGCCGATGCGCCGCGCTACCTGATGGGCGTTGGCAAGCCCGACGATATCGTCGGCGCGGTGCTGCGCGGCGTCGACATGTTCGATTGCGTCCTGCCGACGCGTTCGGGGCGCAACGGCCAGGCGTTCACCTGGGCCGGGCCGGTCAATATCCGCAATGCCCGCCATGCCGAGGACCAGGCGCCGCTCGACGAGCGCTGCGACTGCCCGGTCTGCGCTACGTGGAGCCGCGCCTATCTCCACCATCTGGTAAAGTCCGGCGAAATGCTCGGCGCGATGCTGATGACGCAGCACAACCTGCATTTCTACCAGGCGCTGATGCAGGCGTTGCGCGAGGCGATCGCGCAAGCGCGGATCGGCGAGTTTGCGCGCGGCTTCGTCGCCGACTACCGCGGCGGCTAGCGAGCGGCCAGGACGGTCAGCTCGATCGCGTACAGGCCGGTGCCGGCGTCGTGCGTGAAGGGTTTCCTGAGCTGGCGCGACAGGCCGGTCATGATCCGTTCGTAGCGTGCGACCATCAGCGAATTGAATTTGTCGCATCCGGCAAGGCCGGCGGATTCGATCGTCAGGACCGCCAGCGTCGGTTGATCGGCATCGCGTTCGACCGCGATCGCGATCGGAGCATCGGGATCGCAAAGCGACGACAGTTCAGCCAGCTCGGTCACCAGGAAGGCAATCGGCACGGCGACGTCCTGGCTGACATAGATTTCGTCGACGTTTACCGAAATCTGCGGAAAACCTTCGTCGCCATGGCCACTGGCGCGCAGGTTGCTCGCCAGTTCGCTGAGCAGCGGGCGTAGTGCATGGCCCGCGGTCCCTTCGCTCCCGGCAAAATGATTGCGGTGGACGACCGAAATCGCATCGACCCGCCGCTGGATCGTCCGGTAGGCGCGCTTCGCCTCGTCGCTCGTCGCCGAGCGGCTGTGCAGGCTGATCAGGCTGCCGATCACCTGCAGGTTGTTTTTCACGCGGTGATGAACCTCGCGCGTCAGCGCGGTCTGGCGTTCGAGCCCCTTGGCGAGCTCGGCCTTGTCGGCGGCGACGGTTTCGGACAGCGCGCTGAAATCCTCCTCGAGCTGGACGATTTCGCGGGCGATCGCCAGGCGTCGCCGCGGTCGCAGGAAGACGGCGCCGGGGCGATAGGCGGCGACGCTGCGGTGCAGCCGGTTGAGCGGGCGCATGATGAAGAATCCGAGCAACGCCCAGCTGAGCACCGCACCGGCGACCCAGATCGCGATCGGCGAGAGCAACGAGACGACCTCGTTGCCGCTAAACGCTGCGCGATAGGTCGTCATGACGAGCGAATGGCCCGATTGCCCGATCGGTCGCTCGATCGTCTGCGTCACTCCGGGCAGTTCGGCGCCGAGACCGTCGCGGATATCGAGCATGCCGTCGCGACCCTTGATCGCCAGATCGTGCGCCGGGAGATTGGCGACATCGTCGTCGGCAATCGCGGCAAGCGCCTCGCTGTCATACGACAGGACCGCCGCATAGGGCGTGCCCTGTTCGTCGAACCGGACCGAGGACACCAGGCGGCCGGTCGCCTTGTCGATCCCCAGCAGACCTTCGATCGGAACCGTGGGGATCGCCTCTTCGCCGAGATAGGCAACCGCGCCAACGGGGCACAATTCGCGCGAGAAAGAGGGTGCGACGATGAATATCCGAGGCGCCGCGACGGCGGCCTGATTCAGCGCAACGCCGATGTCGGTGCAGATTCGTCGCGCCTGGTCGGGAAACAGGTCACCGAGCGGGATGCCGACGAGACTACGCCGCAGCACCGCACGATCGGCCGCCAGTCCGGTGCCGAGATTGCGGCTCATCTCGTTGCCGGCGACGCGAATGAGGCTGGTCCGGTCGCGCTCGGCGTTTTGCGTGCCCTTGATGGTCGCCGCCACCCCCAGGATGCCGAGCGGGCTAAGCCCGATCAGCAGCGCAAGGAGAATCTTGATTTCGGTCGAAAAGCTGCTCCAACGATCCCAACCCGAACGGGACGCGGCGGGCGCTTCGCTGGTCGGGGCGTTCATGACGATCTCCGCCGGCGTATCGTCCGGCTCAGTGACATTGGCTCAGCCGAGCTTCTTGAGCAGCTCGAGCATCTCGTCGGGGACGTCTTCGGCGATGGTCTGTTGATAGGCCTGGCGCAGTGAATGGGCGAGCGAGTCCTTCGCGCCGTCGCTTTCGCCCTTGCCCCGTTGTCGGTTGTTCGGTGAATCTTTCTTACGATCGTGTCCCATGCCCGACTTTTGCGTTCCCCCGCGCTTTTCAGATGTCATTATGCGTCCAGAATCTTTGCAAAACATAGCCGCATTGCGCGACGATAATCCAGATCAATATTTTTGCTTAGAGTTCGGAAACCAAATGCCGCCTCGTTTGTTCCATAAATTCGCCCTCGATCCTTACCGGGTTAGGAAAACGCGACGAACCGCTATTCAAGGGCGCGTTGCGGGGCTAGGGTTGACCGAAGTATTTGCAGGTCTCGAATTGGGGAGAATAAGATCACTATGTCACTCGGACAGCAGCTCGCGCCGCACCTTCCATTCCTCCGGCGCTATGCGCGTGCTCTTACCGGCAGCCAGAGCCACGGCGACAATTTCGTGCGTGCGACGCTCGAAGCCGTGGTCGCCGCACCCGACGAATTCCCGCGCGACGTCGAGCCACGGCTCGGCCTTTACAAGACCTTCCAGACCATCTGGCAATCGACCAGTGACGGTCGCGACGGCGACAGCGCCGGCGCAACAGGCAGCAGCTCGGAAACGATCGCGCAAAGCCGCATGGCGCGCCTGACGCCGGTCAGCCGCCAGGCGCTGTTGCTGACCGCAATGGAAGGCTTTTCGAACGAAGATGCCGGCTATCTGATCGGCGAAAGCCCCGCCCGTGTCGACGAGCTGATCGAGGAAGCGCTGAGCGAGATCGAGCGCCAGACGCGCGCGACCGTCCTCATCATCGAGGACGAACCGATGATCGCGATGGACCTCGAAACGATCGTCCGCGATCTCGGCCACGACGTCACCGGCATTGCCGTGACGCGCGACGAAGCGGTTGCGCAGGCGCGCGAAACGCCGCCCGGCCTTGTCCTTGCCGACATCCAGCTGGCCGATGACAGTTCGGGCATCGATGCGGTTGGCGACATATTGTCGGAAATCACCGTCCCGGTGATCTTCATCACCGCCTTCCCCGAACGCCTGCTCACCGGGCAGCGGCCCGAGCCGACCTTCCTGATCACCAAGCCGTTCCAGCGCGCGACGGTCAAGGCGGCGATATCGCAGGCGCTGTTCTTCGATCGCTCGACGCTGCCCGAGTGATCGCATCGCCGGCCCCTTTCCATCTCCCTCGGAGCTCACGTCCCCATGGATCCTGAAGTCAACAAAGACACCGACGACGCCCGTGCGGGCAACACCCCGCACATCGTGCGCTATGTTCTGGCCATTTCGACGCTGTTGGCGGTGCTCGTGCTCGGCGCGCTCGTGCTGCTTCGCTGATGTGACCGGCACCGACATTTTCACGCGGCACTTCAATTTGATCGCGCCAACACTAAATGTATTCCACGTGCCCGGCGATTCCGCCCGGGCGCGCAATGGGGGTTGCCGGTGAGCGACAAGAAACCGAGCGTCAGCGACGCCAGCGAAACGGCCGATGCCAAGCCCGTCGAGGACGTCTTCGAGACGCTTCCCGACGAGGAATTTCGTGTCGAGCTGGGCAGCGTCATTCCGCATCTTCGCGCCTTCGGACGGTCGCTGTCGGGCAATCGCGATACCGCCGACGACCTCGTCCAGGAGACCTTGCTCAAGGCGTGGGCCGCGCGCCGACGCTTTCGCGCGGGCACCAACATGCGCGCGTGGACCTTCATCATCCTGCGCAACCTGTTCCTGTCGCAGATGCGCCGCTCGCGCTTCAAGGGCGAATGGGACGACCTGGTCGCCGAAAAGACGCTTGCCGCGCCCGCTTCGCAGGACCGGCACGTCGATCTGTCGGACATGCACCGCGCACTGCAAATCCTTCCGCAGGCGCAGCGCGAAGCGCTGATCCTCGTCGGAGCGGGCGGTTTCGCCTATGAAGAAGCCGCCGAAATCTGCGGCGTCGCGGTCGGCACGATCAAGAGCCGGGTGGCGCGCGGACGCACCGCGCTCGAAGACCTGATGCAGTCGGGCAAGCTCCCGGCCCGTTCGACGAGCGAGACCAACGCCGAAACCGCGCTCACCCAGATTCTCGAAGAAGTCGACAGCCTCAGCCGCAGTTAGGCGGCCACCGCCAGGGTTCGTGCGAGCGCCTAGGCGTTGATACGCTTGAGCCGCTCGACCAGGTCGCCAAGGTCGCTGGGCATGTCGCCCAGGCTCCCGAACGACTTCTTGAGCGCGCGCGAGATGCCGTCGGCACGCGACGGCAGCGTCACGTAACGCGGCACCCGGACCGGATGCTCGGTGCGCTCGTCGCTGGAAGGGATCGTGGCAGTCATACCGGTACAACGCACTTCCGGCCCGCTGGTTGCCTTACGTTAATCTAATTGCGGCCGTCTTTGCACAGGTTTGGTGCAAACCCGCCGATTCGGACATCAACGAATTGTGCCGCGAACGATCGCGGCCTAGGACCGGCGGCATGACTTCGTCGCGCCTCACCATCCTCGACCGCGCGCGTCGCCATGCACGGTTTCTCGATACGCTCGCCGCCAGCCACCCGGACGACGTCGAACGCTTCCTCGCCAAGGGCGCGCTCGCAGCGCTGGCCGCACTTGACCAAAACGACCCGCAGGGACCGGTCGGCGAACGCCTGCGCCATCATCGCCAGCGGCTCGCGCTCATCGTCGCACTGGGCGATCTCGCCGGCGAACTGTCGCTGTCGCAGGTGACCGGTGCGCTCAGCGATTTCGCCGATGCCGCGCTCGACCACGCGATTGCCGCCGCGGTCGAGCGACTGTGCCCCGGCGCGCCGGTCGAGGGCTTTGCCGTCCTCGCGCTCGGCAAGCTGGGCAGTCGCGAGCTCAATTACTCGTCCGACATAGACCTGATCCTGCTCTACGACCCCGCCACCGTCCCGCGCCGCGCGCGCGACGAGCCGGCGCAGGCCGCCTTGCGCATTGCCCGCGACATGGTCGAGACGCTCGCCGCGCGGACCGACCTTGGCCGCGTCTTTCGCATCGATCTCCGGCTGCGCCCGACGCCCGAGGTGACCCCGATCGCGCTCGGTTTCGATGCCGCGCTGTCGCATTACGAGACGCACGCGCTGGCCTGGGAACGCGCCGCGTTCATCCGCGCGCGCGCGGCCGCGGGCGACCGGGCCCTGGGGAATCGCTTCCTTGGCGCGCTGTCGCCGTTCGTCTGGCGGCGCGCGCTCGATTTCGGGCAGGTGCGCGAGATTGGCCGGATCAGCGAGCGAATCCGCGACCATTACGACACCGGCCACCGTTTCGGCGCGGGCTATGACCTCAAGCGCGGGCGCGGCGGCATTCGCGAGGCCGAATTCTTCGCGCAGACCCACCAGCTGATTCATGGTGGGCGCGAGCCCGCGCTGCGGCTGGCGGCAACGCGTCCCGCGCTCAGCGCGCTGGCCGAGGCGGGGATCATCGCCCCGCAGGCGGCGACCACGTTGAGCGAAAGCTATACGCTGCTGCGGACAATCGAGCACCGGTTGCAGATGATCGACGACCGCCAGACGCACAGCCTGCCCGACGATCCGGAACGGCTCGACGCGGTGGCCCGGCTGCATGGTCTCGACGACGGCGGCGCGCTGCTCGCGCTGCTCGCACCCCCCGTCGAGGCGACCGGCGGATTGTTCGATACGCTGATCGAGACCGACGACCGTCCGCGCCTGCCACGGTCAACCGACGGCGTGGTCGAACGTCTCGCCAGGGCCGGCTTTGGCGATGCCGAACGCGCCGGTCGCATCGTCGAGGGCTGGCGCGCGCGCCGTTATCCCTCGCTGCGGAGCGCCGCGGCGCAACAGGCGCTCGAGGACATGCTCGCCGAGTGCTGCGTCTGCCCGCGCGAATGCCGCGCCGAG
>CAZHWG010000094.1:0-6511 GCA_964535925.1 uncultured Sphingorhabdus sp. | reverse complement strand
AACACCATCTCGACCGCTACAAATACGCCGATCGCCACGATACCGACCCGGCCGAGCATCGCGCCGCGGGCCTTGCCATTCTCCGCGATCTCGAGGCTCGGCTGACCGCCAGTTATCTCTGCGGCGCCCGCCGCACGCTCGCCGACATCGCGATCATGCCCTTCGTCCGCCAGTTTGCCGAGACCGACCGCGGCTGGTTCGACGCGCAGCCGCTCCCGCGCGTCCAGCACTGGCTCGCCGATCTGCGCGCCTCGGCATTGTTCGAAACAGCGATGGTCCGCCGCGATCCCTGGCGCAGCGAGACGGACGAAGCCGCACCCTGAACGCGGATCGGCTTGCGCGGGCGGGGCGGTGGTTGCGAAATCGTCGCTCGTTGAGCCCCGCCGTCAGGTGCCGACGAAGATCGACGATCCGTTCTTGCGCTCCTTGGCGCTGTACAACGCCTGATCGGCGGCAATGAACAGCTTCTGAGGATCGCGTCCGTGCGCCTCGGCGTCGAAGGCGAGGCCGACCGACGCGCTCAGCGGCAGCAGATGGCCCTGCCATACCACCGGCGCGAGAAGGTCGCCGATCAGCGCATGGACCGCGCTCTGGGTCTCGCTGCGCGATCCCGCAGGCGGCAGCAGCACCGCGAACTCGTCGCCGCCGATGCGCGACACCAGATGCGCCTCTCCGAACGCCTCGCGCAAGCGCCTGGCAAAGGCGATCAGGCAGGCATCGCCCGCGGCGTGACCCCAGCAATCGTTGACCAGCTTGAAATCGTCCATGTCGAACAGGATCAGCGCGCCGGTATGCGCATTTCCCGGCCCGCCATTGGGCCGGTCGAGGAAATGCTGGAAGCGCGACCGGTTGGCGACGCCGGTCAGCGGATCGCACTCGGCCTGCGCGCGCAAGGCATCCCACCGCGCGCGCTCCTCGGTGACGTCCTGCTTCATGCCGTAAAGCGTCCTGACACGCCCGTGCGATGCGCGCGTCGCCGCGGTGATCCGGATCCAGCGTTCGATGCCGTCGGGGCGGACGATGCTCGCATCGAGGGTGAATCCCGCACCGGTCTCGATCGCCCGCAAGCGCTTGCGCTCGAGCAGTTCGCGCGATTCCTCGCTGTACATCTCGATGGTCGCGCGACGATCGGGCGTCCGCTCGCGCGACAGGCCGAACATGTCGAAAACCCCGTCGGTCCAGCTCAGCCGGTCGCTGGCAAGGTCGCACGACCACGCGCCGATCGGGACCAGCGCCGCCGCGAGATCGTAGAGCTCCGACGCATTGAGCCCGGTGTCGTTCGAAACCGGAAACTCGGTGCAGAGGGACGCTCGCGCGACTGGCTGATTCATCGACGTCGTTCCCCATTGCGCCCGAAACCCCGCACGCGGCGGGTCGAGTTCAACCGGCGTAGCATCTCGAAGTAAACGCGCTTTAAACGCCGCCGCGAAAGATCTCGCGGGCGCGACGCCGCACGCCTGGTTGGAGCGTCCTGTTCAGACCGGAACCGAAATCCGCTTGCCGCTGAAGACCGACTGCCAGTTTTCGATCTCTTCGACGACGACCTCGTCGGTCGCGTGAATGAGTTCGGCGACGCTGCTGTATTCGAGCCGGTCGACCGGCGCGGCCATCAGCAGGTCGATCCGGGCCTCGATCAACGAAAGCTTTTCGGCGGTGACCTCGGATATCGCGGCGAAGCGTTCGAAATCGCCGAAATAGCGGATGCCCGCGATCGCGCCGCCCAGCGTCGGCAGCACGACGCCGAGCACGGTGAAATATTTCGCCGCATGTCTCAGCGTTTCCTCGTCGAGACCGCCGAGCGCGTTGAGCGATGCCAGCACCAGATAGGTCGCCACGGAGACGACCGCGGCGACGAACAGCCCCTCGGCCAGATGGTCGAGCCCGGCATGCACGCGCTCGAGCCGGCTCGCCTTGGTTTCGTGATACGCGCGTTGCGGGGCGACGTGATGGTCGCGCAGCATCGCCAGCACCGCGGCAAGATAGGCCTTGCCGACGCGCGCGATAGGCAGGCCGACGTCGCGCAGCGCGTTGCGGGCATAGGCTTCGGGCCACGACGTATCGGTACCGCGGGGCCAGCGGCCCACCGGGCGCGCGACGCCGAGCGCGAGCAGCAAGGGGCTGTGACGAAGATATTCGGCGACACGGCGCGTCTCGAACCAGCGACCGTGCAGCCTTTGCCGTTGTCCGCGGACCGTGTTCAGGATGATCCACGCGAGCAGCGTGATCTCCACGGAGGCGAACAGCCATTTGAATTCGACATCGAAGAACGGAAGATACGATACGCCGCTGGTGATCGCGAGGCTCCCGAGGACGAAATTGACCGTCATGCCCGCGCGATATCGATCCGACAGGTGCGCCGCGATGCCGTCGGCCCAGGCGAAGCGGAACAATACCTCGTCGGCGATCCTTTGCGCCAGCGTCATGTCGCCGCCGGGCAGGTTTTCGACGGCGGCAAGTATCGGCGCGCCGCTGCCGCGCGCAATCGCATCGGGACGTTCATAGCGCTGGACCACCGAACCCAGTCGCCGTTTCAGGCCGCCGCCGAACAAGGCCTCGACACGGCGATAGGCGTGATACCGCCAGTCGCTCCTCTCGCGCCAGTGTTCGGTGGCGAACGGGCCCTCGATTATCGCGCCCTCGCCCGCTGCCCTGGCAATCGTACCGGGATCGGCGCCGAGCGGTTCGATGCTCATCCGGACGATCTCGGCCAGCTCGGAAAATCCCTGCTTGCGGGTCGCCTCGGATGCGCAATCGACCAGCGATTCGGGCGCGTGCAGGATGCGCCAGTCGCGCGGGCGGGCGGGATCGATCCACAATACCGGCGCACCGAGGTTGAGCGCGGTGGCGACAGTATGTCCCGTTCCGCCGACATTGGCGGTCGATAGGCCGTCCCAATAGGCGATAACGAGATCGCTCTGTTCGACCAGGATATGCGCCGCCAGCCCCGCGCGGCGGCCGCTTTCTAGACCAAAGAATTGCGCCTGCGCGAAATCGTCGGGGGCGTCGAGCATCGCCAGAAAGAGGGCGGTGATCGTCGCGTCCTGGTCGGCCAGTTCGAACAGGCGCGCGCGGTCGGCGAGCGCGTCGATCGCCGCAACGCGCGCGCGCACGTCCGCGTCGCGCGCGCGCTCTCCCGCCAGGATGGCGCGCGCATCGCCTGCCGACAGGGGTTGCGCATTGATCGCGGCGTTCAGCGCGCGACCAAACGGCAGCGGGCTGACCAGCTCCCAGCCGCGATCGAGCGCCATGTTCGCCGCGATCTGATCGATCCCGTCGGAGAACAGCGTGTGCAGCCGCGTCGTCGCCAGACCCGGCCGGGCCGCCGCGCTCGACGCGGGCGGCGCCGCGCGATCGATCGCGGCAAATATTTCTTCGAAATCGGCGCGAATGGAAAGGTGGTCATCGGGAAAGGCCGAATGAGTCGAACGATGGCCGGTGACCGCGACAGTAAATCTCCGCACCGGCGGCGGCGGGGGCAAGGCTTCGCCCTTTCCCGTCAATCGGTCGCGCGTGAACAGTGTCCGTCCCCCTGGCTTTTACCGGCACCGGCACACAACCGTGACGATTCACTGTAAAAAAGCAACAAGCTTGTTGAATCCTCCAGAATAGAGTAATTTACTATCTTTAAGGGAGAGTCTCATGAACGATCGCAAGAAGGTTTCTGATTCCGGCAAACCGACCACCAACGTGACCGGGAATCCCGACGATCGCAAACTGCGCGGCAACCCCGACGACCGCACCGCTGCAGTCATGGGCAATCCCGATGATCGGAGGATGCGCGGAAATCCCGACGACCGCGCTTCGATCACCGGAAATCCCGATGATCGGACGATGCGCGGAAACCCCGACGACCGCTGATTGCGTTTCGGTGGGGGGCGCCCGGCAGAACCCGAGTGACGTCTCGCACGATCCTGCGCTGGCCCGGGAGCAGTGCCCGTGAGCCAAAAGCTCTGGTCGATCGCCTTCGCCCCTGCGGGTGAGGGTCGCTATCACGTGACCGTGCGGCGGTCGGGTGCGGTGCACCGGTTTGACACCGCCTTGCCGCCCGACATTTCGGATCTCTGGGCGCCGCCCGCCGACGGCGCTGCGCCGACGCGCAGCTTTCGCGGCAACGTCGCGGCGATGTCGCCCGAGTCGCGGTTCTTCAGCGCAGGCAACCTGCCAACGCTGAAGGATATCGGCGACCGGATGCTCGGCGCGGTCTTCGATCTGGCCAATCCCGGCGAGGGTCCCAAGCTGGTCGGCGCGCTCGAGGATCGCATTGCGGACAATGACGGAATCGAACTGCAGATCGACCTGTCGCAAGCCGCCGAACTCTCGGGCATCCCGTGGGAGTCGCTCTACCTCAGGTCGAAGGACCGGTTCCTCGCGATCGGGACGACATCGAACATCGTTCGCCGCCTCGATGCGCAAAGCGAGCTGCCGCCACCGATCGAACGCCCGATCCGGGTTCTCGTCGCCGCCGCCAATCCACATGCCGATCTCGATACCACGCTCGAACTGGGCAATATCGAACGGCGCATTGCCGAGCTTGTCGGCGAGGGCGACCATGATTTCGTCATCGCATCGCTGCCCAAGGCGACGCGCGACGATTTCCGCCGCAAGGTCCGCGACTGGAAGCCGCACATCATCCATTATATCGGCCACAGCGCGTTTATCGAAAACAGCGGCTATCTCTATTTCGAAACGGCCAAGGCGGGGCAGAAACACGATCGCGTCGATGCCGAAACGCTGCGTAACATGCTGCTCAATTTCCGGCCCTGGCTGGTCGTCCTCAACAGCTGCGAAAGCGGGCTGACCTCGGCTGCCGCGCCGATGGCGGGGGTGGCGCAGAACCTGCTGGTGCGGCTCAACATCCCCTTCGTCGTGGCGATGCAGCATCCCGTTTCGGACGATGCCGCGATCAGCTTCAGCCAGGATTTCTATGCCGCGCTGACCGACGGGCGATCGATCTCCGATGCCGTCACGCTCGGTCGCAACGCGATTGCCAGCAATGCCGACGAGCGGACCCAGGTCGAACTGATCACGCCCGCGCTCTACACCTCGGGCGAGACCGACCGCATCGCGTTCACCGCCGATGCGGCCGCCGCGGCACCCGTTGTCGCGACAGCAGTCGCCGGCGATGCTGGCGCGGCTGAACCCGGCGTCCCGGCCACCCCCGAAAAGACCGGTCTGTTCTCGAAGATCGAGCTTTCGGGCAACCGCGTTGTCGCGCTGGTCGGAATCGCCGTGGCAGTCAGCGCCGGGCTCGTCGCGACGCGCGACAATATAAAGGAATTGATCGGCTGGGATTCAGGCCCGCCCGCCGAACAACGCACCGACGTCGCGCCCGATGCGCCCGCGCCGGGCGTCCCGGCATCCGAGGTGGCGTCCGAGGATATGTTTGCCGCCGAAGAGGCCCCCGTCGAATCAAGCGCAGCGGCAGTCGCGCTGTCACCCGGTGAGCCGGCGCGCGTGCCCTCGGTCGGCGCGGTGCACGTCGGCGAATCGCCACCCCAGGCGGCAGCATCAATCGACGCAATGCCGATGCCGCTGGAAAGCGTGGAATTCGCCGATATTCCCATACCGCCACCGCCACCGCCTCCACCGCCTCCGCCTCCGCCTCCGCCACCGCCGCAGGCAATGTACGCAGAGGCACTGCCCGCGATGGAATCGTCGCCTTATGCGGCCTATGCCGTGGCCCCGCTCCTTGCGATGGCACCAACCTCTGGGCCCACCGCATGGATGCCGCCGGCATTGTGCCAGGGCGCTGCGGGCACGATCCCCTTTGCGACGGGCAGCGCCGACCTTTCGCTCACCGGTCGCCTGGCCTTTGCCAAGGCGACCGACGCGATCGCGAAGTGTGCGCCGCAAGCAATTGAGGTCCGCGCCTTCGCCGCCGATGGCGGTCTCGATATGGCGCGCGCACGCGCCAATGCCATCGCCGCGCTGCTGTTTGACAGCGATGCCGCCCGCGGGGTTGCGATGACCGTCGCGATCGCCGCCCCCGTTATCGGGCAAGGCGCGGACGAAGTTGTCGGCACACCGATCGGCATCAGCCCCGATATCGCGAGCGGACCTGCGGTCGACGTGGTTCTGACGCCCTATTGCGTGGTGGGCGCCACGCCCCTCGTGTCGATCCCCTTTGCCCGCGATGCCGAGATCGACGCGGTTGCCGCGTCCGGCGTCGAAGCCGTCCCGACCCTGACCGCGACGATGATCGGCGACGACCAGCAGGTTGTCCTGTCGGGCCGCGCGAACTCCGACAGCCTCGTCGCGCACCAGCTGACGGTCGCGCGGCTCAACGCCGTCGCGGCGAAGCTGTGGGGCGATCGCGGCATTGCGGCCGAAGCGCTGGTGCTGCGCGACATCGGCACCGCGTGCGCCGATACCGCCGCCGCCAACCCGTCGCCGGAAGATGGCCGCGTCGATGTCAGCGTCGTGCCGCGTGCCGCGACCACTCCGTAACGTCCGGCGGGTAGGAGTTGCGCCAGTCTAGCGCGGCAGCGTGAAGCCCATCGACGCGATGAGT
>CAZHWG010000093.1:0-6516 GCA_964535925.1 uncultured Sphingorhabdus sp. | reverse complement strand
CGACGAGGTCCACGCCAATGTCTCGCCCGAGGACAAGCACCGCGTCGTTAGCGAACTGCAGGCGCAGGGGCGCGTCGTCGCGATGGCGGGCGACGGGATCAACGATGCGCCCGCGCTGGCGAAAGCGGACGTCGGTATCGCGATGGGCACCGGCACCGATGTCGCGATGGAGAGCGCAGGTGTCACACTGGTCAAGGGCGACCTGTCGGGCATCGCCAAGGCGCGCGCGTTGAGCCACGCGACGATGCGCAATATCCGCCAGAACCTGTTTTTCGCTTTCATCTACAACAGCTTAGGCGTGCCGGTCGCGGCGGGCGTGTTGTTCCCGTGGTTCGGTATCCTGCTGAGCCCGATGATCGCGGCGGCGGCGATGAGCCTGTCGTCGGTCTCGGTGATCGGCAACGCGCTGCGCCTGCGGCGCCTCGATCTGGGAAAGATCGGCTGAATCGCGCGTTGACCCTGTCGTTCGAGTAATTGTTACTACGCAAGAAAACAGGAGGAAGCATGAACCAGGAACAGGGAAAACCGCAGGGCGGTGCGATGAAATATCGCCGCTTCCTCGCGATGATCGCGACGTCGACCGTCGTGATGTTCGCGCTGATGTATCTCAACACCTATGCGTTCGATCACATCTTCTTCAGCCAGACGCGGATGTGGATGGCGTTCGTCATGGGCGCGGCGATGGCGGTGGTCATGCTCGCCTTCATGCTCGGCATGTACAGGAATCCTAAGAAGAACATCGCGATCCTCGTCGGCGCGGTGGTCGTTTTCGCCGGTGCGCTGTGGCTCGTGCGCAGCCAGGAAACCGTCGCCGACGTTGCCTATATGAAGGCGATGATCCCGCACCATTCGATCGCGATCATGACCAGCGAGCGCGCCCACCTTCGCGATCCGCGCACGCGCGCCTTGGCCAAGGCAATCATCGTCGCGCAGCGCCGCGAGATCGCCGAGATGAAATACCTCATCGAGGATATCGAGAAGAACGGCCTGCGCCCGACCGACAAGATGCAGCAGGAGGCCGCCCAATGACCAGTAGGTTGACGATCCTCACCGCCGCCGGTCTCGCGCTGGCCGGCTGCAACAGCAACACCGCGCCGGGCAACGACAGAGAAGCCGCGCTCGAAGCGCCCGCCAAGGCCGCGCCGCGCGTCGCCGCAAGCGAAGCGCTGGCGGGTGTCGCCACCGAGACGCTCCAGCCCGAAACGATGACGCCCGCCGACCTCGCCAGCCTTGGCGGTATAAAGGGCCGCTGCGTCATCCGCCTGACCGAAGTCGCCGCGCCTTCGCTCGTCTATGGCGGCGGAGCCGATAACGCGGCGATCAAGCTCAATGGCAAGCTCATCACGCTTCCCGCGACCGGCGCGGGCACATATGCCGATGGTGGCCTGACGGTCGCCGTCACCCCCGTCGATGTACCGGCAAAGGCCGGCAAGCGCCGCGAGACCGAAATGGTCGTGCTTCTGCCCGGCGCCAAGAACGAACTCGGCTTCCGCGGCTATTCGGTGTGTGACTAGTCGACGTGCAAGGGGAGAAAATGGTGGACGCTGTAGGGTTCGAACCTACGACCCGCTGATTAAGAGTCAGCTGCTCTACCAACTGAGCTAAGCGTCCACTGCTGTTTCGACAGCGTGCCCCGAACGGGGCGCATCGCGGCGGGGGTTTTCCTCTCCGGCGAAGCGAGCGGTGCGGCTATCACGGGCTTTGCTGCATTGCAACGCGAAAAATGCGCAACCGCGCAGATCGGCTGTATTTGCTGTGTGCGTCAGCTCAAACCGATGCGCCCGCGTCTGGCCTTGCGGTCGATCGAAAGGATGATGCCGATGCAGATCATGATCGTCATCATCGACGATCCGCCGTACGACATGAAGGGCAGGGGGATGCCGACGACGGGGGCGAGGCCCATCACCATCATCAGGTTGATCGCGACGTAGAAGAAGATCGTCATCGTGAGGCCGGCGGCGGTATAGCGGCCGAACTTGGTCTGCGCGCGCAGCGCCACGCCGGTCGCCTAGCGCAGCAGCAGGAAGAAGCCGAACAGCAGCATCAGCCCGCCGAACAGGCCCCATTCCTCGGCCATCGTCGCGAAGACGAAATCGGTATGGCCTTCGGGGAGGTACTGGAGGTGGCTCTGCGTGCCGTTGAGGAAGCCCTTGCCGAACAAACCGCCCGATCCGATCGCGATCTTCGACTGGACGATGTGATAGCCCGATCCGAGCGGGTCGGCCTCGGGCGTGAGGAAGATCAGGATCCGCTTCTGCTGGTAATCGTGCAGCATCGAAAACAGGATCGGCGCCGCCGCCGTCGCCGCGCCTGCGGCGCCGAGGAAATAGCGCAGCGGCAGTCCGGCGATGAACATCACGATGACCCCGCTGGCGACGATCGCCAGCGTCGTGCCGAGATCGGGCTGGAGCAGCACCAGCGCGCTGGGAATACCGATCAGGACGAGCGCGGGCCAGATCGCGGCGAATCGCGTCGTCTCGCCCGCCGGGAGCATCGCGTAGAAGCGCGCGAGCGCGAGCACGATCGCGATCTTCATCAGCTCGGACGGTTGCAGGTTGAAGCCGCCGAGGCTGATCCAGCGCTGGCTGCCGCCCTTCACCTGCCCGACGACTTCGACGAACAGCAGCAGCAGCGCGACGCCGGCATAGGCGGGAATCGACATCGCCTTGATGAAATCCTCGTCGAGGCGGCTGATTACCAGCGCCATGACGAGGAAGACGGCGAAGCGGACGAGATGCATCCCCGCCCAGGGCGTCATGCTGCCGCCGGCGGCCGAATAGAGGACGATACCGGCAAAGCAAGCGAGCGCGGTGGTCAGCGCCATGATCCGCCAGGGCAGGCCGGCGACGGGGGCGGGGATCAGGCTCATCGCGGGTTGTCGGCCGGGGGCGGCGCATCGGTTGTGGGCGTCGCGGCGGACGATTTGAAGCGCGCCATCGCCGCGGCCATGCGCTCCTCGATCGTGCCGCCCCATGCCGCCTCGAGCGGGAGCAGCGCGTCCATCGCCTTTTGCCGGTCATAGAGGAAGGTCATGACATCGCGCGCGATCGGATAGGCCGCGCCCGACCCACCGCCATGTTCGATCACGACCGAACAGGCGAAGCGCGGATTGTCGAACGGCGCGAAACAGATGAACAGGCCGTGGTCGCGAAATTTCCACAGGCCGCCCTTGCCGCTGCCGCGATCGAGCCCGACGACCTGCGCGGTTCCCGTCTTGCCCGCGAGCAGGACGTTTTCGATCGGCAGCCGCGCACGTCCGGCGGTGCCGGGGCCATTGACGACGTCGCTCATTGCGGCGCGGACATAGGCGATATGATCGTCGGTAAAGCCGAGCGACGGCGCGGGCTTGCGCGCGGGGTCCATCAACAGATGCGGCATCAGCTTCTTGCCAGTTGCGAGCCGCGCCGACATGATTGCGAGCTGGAGCGGATTGGCCAGCATATAGCCTTGGCCGATCGTCGCATTGACCGTGTCGTACGGTTGCCACGCCTGCTTGTACTTCTTCATCTTCCATTCGGGATCGGGCACGGTGCCGTAGAACTGGCTGGTTACCGGCAGCGGGAATTCCTGCCCCATGCCAAGTTTCCTCGCCATTTCGGCAATCTTGGTCATGCCGATCTTCTGCGCGAAATAATAGAAATAGACGTCGCAGCTCTGATAGATTCCCTTGGCCATGTCGACGCGCCCGTGGCCGCGCCGCTGCCAGCAGTGGAAGACGCGGTTGCCGACGCGCAGCCCGCCGGTGCAGGTGACCGACTCGTCGGGCGACAGACCGGCCTCGAGGAACGACATCGCAACCATCGGTTTCACGGTCGATCCGGGCGGATAGAGGCCCTTGAGCGTCTTGTTGCGCAGTGGCACGTGGTCGTCGCCTGACAGCAAATTCCATTCGTCGTGGCCGATCCCGCTCGAAAAGCTGTTGGGATCGAACGACGGCATCGACGCGAGCGTCAATATGTCGCCGGTCAGGCAGTCGATGACGACGACCGAACCCGATTCGCGCCCCAGCCGCCGCGCGGCATAGGCCTGCAGGTCGGCATTGAGCGTCAACTGGATCGGGTGTCCGGGCACGTCGGGGGTGGTGGTCAGTTCGCGTACCACCTTGCCGCGCGCGGTGACCTCGACGCGCTTGGCCCCCGGTTTACCGCGCAACTGCTGCTCGAACTGCTTTTCGAGCCCGTCCTTGCCGATCTTGAAACCCGGCGTGATCAGCAGCGGGTCTTTCGATTCCTTGTATTCCTCGGCCGAGGCGATGCCGACATAGCCCATCAGGTGGCCGACTGCGGCGCCGCTCGGATAATTGCGCGTGAAGCCGCGCAACGGCGAAACGCCGGACAGTTCGGGCAGACGGACCGAGATCGCGGCAAAGGCTTGCTCGGATATGCCGTCGGCGACCTGGACCGGCTGGAAGCTCGTCGCACGGTCGAGCTCGCCGCGGATCCGCTCCATCTCGTCGGCGTCGAGCGCGAGGATACGTTGCAGCGTCTTGAGCGTCTGCTCGGGCTGCTTGAGCCGGTCGGGAATGATGTCGACGCGCAGGTCGACGCGATTGTTGGCGATCGCGGCGCCATAGCGGTCGATCACCCAGCCGCGTCGCGGCGGAATCAGCGTCAGGTTGAGCCGGTTGCTCTCCGACAGCATCTGGTAGCGCTCGTTATCGGCGATCGAGATATACGCCATGCGCGCCGCGAGCAGCGCGCCGATGCCGATCTGCGCGCCGCCGACGAGCATCGTCCGGCGCGTGAAGCTGAGCGATTGCGTCCCCTCGGTCAGGATCGGCCGCGTGCGTTTGGTCCGGCGCCTCATGCCGCGCCTGCGGGGGCTGCGCCGGTCACTTGCGCAACCGCCAGCGGTCGAGCGTCGCAACGAAGCGCGCGACGAGCGGATAGGCGAGCACCGACCAGCCGAATTGCGGCAGGACGAGCGCATAGGGAATCGCGGTGCCGGTCCACGACAGCAGCAGGACACCCCCGAAAATGGCGAGCGCGATCGCGACGGCCGACAGCAGCCAGTCGATCCACTGGTCCTGGAACAGCATGCGATATTCGACCGCCTCGAAAAACAGCACGATGATCGTCCACAGCGCCATCGCGCTGCCGACCGGCTGGCCGCTGAACAGGTCGTCCCACAGGCCGAGCGGCAGGCCGATCCAGGCCGGCCACAGGTCGGCGCGCAGCCGCCGCCAGGCGACGAACAGCAACAGGCCGAGCGGCGGTAGGATCGGAAAGGTCGCGACCATCGGCAGCATCGCGGGCAGCGCCGAGGCGAGCATCACCGTCGCGATCGGCGTCACGCGCATACGGAGCGTCGAGGGACGCGTGAATGAGGCGGCCGCGCGCGCCATCAGTTGTCGCGCGGCTGCTCGCCCTCGGCGGGGGGCAGTGCCTTGACGTCGTCGCTGTCGCGGAAGGCGCGCTCGACGAGGACCGCGCTGACCCGCGCGGGATGGGCGAGCGGCCGCGCGATCGCGCCGTCGGATTGCGTCGCGACGATGATCGCGACGGGGATGTTGGGCTGGTAGAGGCCCCCGGTGCCCGAGGTGACGAAGATGTCGCCGCGTTCGAAATCGTTGATCCCGACGTTGAGCGCGCGAATGTCGAGATTGCCGTCGCCGCGGCCGCTGGCGAGCGCGGGCAGGCCGTCACGCGAGCGGCGGACGGGAACGACTGTGGCAACGTCGCTCAACAGGAGGACGCGCGACACGCTCGGCCCGACATCGAGGACGCGACCGATCAGCCCCTCGGGCGCGCGCAGCGGCATGCCGCTTTCGATGCCGCGATTGCGTCCCGCGTCGAGCGTCGCATAGCGCCGCGCGCTCGATCCGGTCGAACCGAGCAGCCGCGTTACCGTGACCGCCTCGGAATTGTCCTCGCCGATCTTGAGCAGCGCCTTCAGCTCGCGGTTTTCCTGGCGCAGCGCGCGCGCCTCGAGCAGTTCGCTGCGGGTTTCGTCGAGTGCGCGGCGCAGTTCGAGGTTCTGTGATCCGGCACGCAGATAGGCGGTGACATTATCGTCGATCGATCCGACCGAGCCGGTGACGTTGCCCGATCCGCGCGCGACCGGCGCGAAGATCTCGGCCGCACCCTGGCGCAACGCCTGGAACGCGCTCGGATCGAAGCGGGAGAGCAGGACGAGCAGCAGCGCGATGACCGCGCCGACGACGGCAACGACATAGCTGGCGAACAGGCCCATCTGGGCCTTGCGCGAATATCCCGGTCGCCTGTGTCGGGGCGGGGCCATGGCTAAGCGACCGCCGCCGTCAGGCGGACATCAGGACGCCGCGGAAGATCGGGTCTTCCAGTGCGCGCCCGGTCCCGATGGCGACGCAGGTCAGCGGATCGTCGGCGACGGTGACGGGCAGGCCCGTCTCGTCGCGGAGCAGCTCGTCGAGCCCGGCGATCAGCGCGCCGCCGCCGGTCAGGACGATGCCCTGGTCGACGATGTCGGCGGCGAGTTCGGGCGCGGTGTTCTCGAGCGCGATGCGCACGCCCTCGATGATCGTGCCGATCGGTTCGG
>CAZHWG010000092.1:0-6563 GCA_964535925.1 uncultured Sphingorhabdus sp. | reverse complement strand
CGCAACACGATATAGAGCGCGCCCCTGCCCCCATGGCGCGGATGCGCGCCGCGGACGGCGGCGATATGCGGCGCGTGGCGCGAACCGGCGAGCCAGTCGCCGACCGCCGCGCGGATCTTGCCGCGCCGGACGGGCCCCTCGCCGCTCGGCGCATGACCCGTGATCAACAGCACTATCCGCGCGTCACCGGCGAGCGCCTGGCCGAGCGCGCGATCAAGCCTGTCATAGGCGTCGATCAGGCCGTGGCCGTGAAGGTCGATGGTGAAATCGGGCTCCGCGCGGCCTCGGCCGAGCTTGCGATCCCAGCTTCCATCAAGCGTCTGACCAGAGCCCGGCGCCGCCCGGCGAGCGGGCAGCGCGACCGATGGCGGAGCCGAAGGTGACGGCGCGGCAGAGCCGGACTTCTCGGCATCGCGGCGAGCGCCCCGGTCGAGCGGTTCGACGCTTTCGACAACCTTGGACCACAGCGCCGCCTCTTCCCTGGTCAGCGATCTTTTCGTCATCTTACCGGCCGGTTATGCGCGCGGCGGCGGCGTTCGGGACGAGCACATAGGCGCTGCCCCGCGCCGACATGCCGCCGGCCACACGGTGCGCGGCGTCGCCGGCGCCCCAGAAGGTGTCGAAGCGATTGGCGCCGGTGATCGCGCCGCCGCTGTCCTGCGCCACCCAGAGCCCGTCGGCGATATCGTGATCGACGTCGAGAAAGACCGGCGCGCCGCGCGGCACGAAATGCATATCGGCGGCCACAGTCGCGCGCGGCGTGACATAGACCGACATCGATCCGGTCGCCGCCGGTCCTGAAGATTCCTCATAAAAGATATAGCGCGGATTTTCGTTCATGATCCTTCGGCCCTCTTCGGGATGGGCGCGCAACCACGCCTGAATGCCCTGCGAGGTTGTCTGGCCGGGATCGAGCAAACCGCGCTCGCGCATCAGCGCCCCGATGCTTTGATAGTCATAGCCGTTATGCGTGGCATAGCTGAGCCGCATCGCCGATCCATCGGGGAGGCGCAGCAGTCCGCCGCCTTGGATATGGAAGAAGAAGAGATCGACCGGATCGCGCGCCCAGGCGATTTCGAGTCCGCGCCCGGCGAGCGCGCCGCCCTCGATCTCGGCGCGGGTGAAATAGGCGCGCTCCTGGCCGTCGGCGAGACGGTAGTGCGTCGGCATCTCGGACCCATTATGCGGTGGTTCGCGTCGCAGCAGATCAGCGGGAACGCCATAGATTGGCCGATCGTAACCGGGGCGGCGCGTGCGCGAGGCGGCGATTTCGGGTTCATAATAACCGGTAGCGAATGCCTGACCACTGCCGACCTCGAGAGCGGTAAAATTCTCGTCGAAAAAGCGTCGCGCCTGCCCGGCCGGCCAGCTCGCGGCGCGGCGGCACGGTTCGACCCAATCGGTCGATGCGGTCAACCCGCTTAGATCCTGACGGTTGATGACGATCGGGCAGGATATGCGAAAGGCGTGAAAGGCGCGCTCGACGCTCATATCGCCGATGGCCAACGAGGCGATCGCAGGCCCGCGACGCGCGCCCAGCCCCGCCGCATTGCTCACATCGGGCGAGACGGCATGGCGGACAAAGCCGACCGGGCTCGGATCATAACGATAATCGGCGGGGGGAAGCGGCGGCAGCGAAGGATCGGGCAGTGCCGGAAGCGCGCCCGATGGCTCAGCCGCGCGCGGCGGCGCGTGGCCGGTGGATTGGGCCGGCGACTGCGGACTCGTGGCCGGTGGATCTCGCTGCTCTTCGCGCGGCGCAGCCCGATCGCCTGGGCGTTCGGGTGCCTGGGGGATGATCCCGGCGCAGGCGGAAAGCAAAAATGCGGCGAGCAGCGCTATCGCGCCACGCGACGAAATCACGACGCCTCGTCGGTTTCGACCAGCTTCCAATTGGGATCGTCGTCACGCAGGTTGCGCGCGAAGGTCCATTCGTCATGCGTCGGCACTGCATCCGACATCGACCCGGCAACGACAGTGCCGTCTTTGTCGCGCGTGACCGCCGCGATATCGGCATCGAACCGCACGGTGATCCTGGCCTCGCGACCGTCGAGTGAGGCGCGCTCTATCATCGTCCGGTCGATTCTGACGAGCCGGTTATCGACGACATGGCCCTCGGTTTCGCGCGCGGTGATCGCGTCGGCGAAGCTCGCGCGCACCTCGTCGCCGACGAGATAGGCCAGATCCTCTTCGTCGCCCTTCCAAAAGGCCTCGAGAATCATACGGTAGGCAGCCTGGGCGCCGACAATGAATTCGTTGATATCGAACGACGAATCGACCGACGTAATCTTGCGGATGGCGGCATCGGCGCGCGGCGAGACAATCGAGTCGCTGGCCTCGATGCGATCGGGCACGGCATCGGGAACGGGCCCCGCGACCGGCGCCTGACGGGCAACGGGCTTGGCGGGACGCGGCAGCGGCTCTTGCTCGTGGCCGGTGCGCTGTCCGAGCACGCTGAACAGCCGCAGGCCGACGAAAACCGCCACCAGCGCCAACAAAACAATCTCGACTACACCGCCCACAAGGTCTCCTCTTTTCGAGCCCAACATAGGCATGAGTTGAATCGGTTTCAAATAGGGATTTCGCCGGGGTGGCGGTCAGTCGTCCAGCGCGGCCAGAACATCGCGCGAAAAGGCCGCGATATCGAAGTTCGCGCCGTCGCCGACCGCGTCGAAGCCGCGCCGGACGATGACGACGCGACGGGCCGGTACGATCATCACAAATTGGCCGCGATTGCCCATCGCCGCGTAGCTCCCTTCAGGCAGGCCCTGCTCGGGGCCGAAGAGCCAGAACTGTGCGCCATAGCCGATGCCGCCGCGGCCCTCGGGCTGGTCGGGCGCCGGGGTCACGACAAAATCGGTCCAGCCTTCGGGGAGGATGCGTTCGCCCTGCCAGACGCCGTCGTCGAGATAGAGCAGCCCGAGCCGGGCAAGGTCGCGCGCCGTCGTCCAGACCTGCGACGACATGATGAAATTGCCCTGCCAGTCGGTCTCGGGCGTGGTGCGCGTCATGCCGATCCGCCAGAGTACGTCGGTGAATGGGAAGGACAATGCGCGGGCGTCGTCACCGATCGCCGTGCGCAACGCGAGCATCGCCAGCAATGTATCGTTGTTGGCATAGCGCCAGCGCGTTCCGGGCGCCGCTTCGAGCGGCAGCGAGGGGATCGAATCGGTGACCGCCATCCCGCCGAAATAGATGTCGTCGGTGCGGTTCCCCGCGGTCGGGCTCCACAGCCCGCTGCTCATATGCAAAAGATCGTTCCAGCCGATCGCGCCGCGCGGGTCGCCGAGCGTCTGCCAGGCGGGCACCGGCGCGGGTCCGTCGAGATCGACGAAACCCTGATGCGCCGCCGCGCCGATCACTGTCGCCGCGATGCTCTTCGCCACCGACCAAGTGCGCTGCGGCCGGTGCAGATCATAGCCTTCGCGATAGCGCTCGAAAACGATCTCGCGGCCGCTGAGAACGACGACCGCCGTGGTTTCTGTGCCCTCGCCATAGGTCGCGCGGTCGAAGGCGCGGGCGACGACCGGGATCACCGTGTTTTGCGAAGGCCCAGGCGGCGCGCGCACCGCGTCGCGATCGCCACGCGGCCATTCGAGCGCGTCGGTAGCCGCGATGTCGGGCGCTGCTATGGACTCGCCCAGCACGGGCGGATCGATCTCGCCATCGGGATTGGCGCCGATCGGCAATTGCGCGCACCCGAGATGCGGTCGCCAGATCGCTACACGCGGCGGAAGCTCGTCGGAAAAGGACACCGACACCCGGTGCGCTCCGCGATCGACCGAAACCGGCAAGGCGTCGATCAACGGGCGATAGTCTGGATAGATGCGGCTCAGGTCGTCGCGGGCGACCTCGGCCTCGCTCTGCCCGGCATTGAATATACCGCTGCACAGGAACGCGGCCTTATAGCCCGCGGCCAGCGCGCGATCATGCGGCCCCGCTGTTCCGTCCTGCGCCTGCGCACCTCCCGCCAGACCGGCGGTCACCACCAAAACTGTCAGCCGTCGAAACGTCATGGCGGCGTTTTGCAGGCTTGCCGCGCGCCGTGCAAGGCCAGCATCCCCATTGCCCTGCGACGGGACGGCTGCTAGCGCGCACGCCAACGCCGCGGCGACACGGATTTCCTGTTATTTCTTGCAAAGAGGTTTATCGAACATGGCCGAAGATCAGGCTCCCCAGGCTCCCAAATCCAATGGCGCGCCCGATCGCGGAGACCTGCCGCAGATCAGCATATTGGCGCAGTACGTCAAAGATCTGTCGTTCGAAAATCCCAATTCGCCGAACATCTACCAGATCAAGGAACCGCCGGCGATCGACGTTCAGTTCAATATCGGCAATTCGCAAACCAGCGATGATGTCTGGGAAGTCCAGCTCAAGATCGAGGTCACCGCCAAGTCGCAGGAGCAGACTGCGTTCGTCGTCGAACTCGCCTATGCCGGTCTGTTCGGCATCCGCAACGTGCCGCAGGCACAGATGCAGCCCTTTCTGCTTGTCGATGCGCCTTCGATCCTCTTTCCCTATGCGCGCCGTATCCTCGCCGACGCCGTGCGCGACGGCAATTTCCCGGCGCTGATGCTCGAGCCGATCGATTTCGGCAGCCTCTATATGCAGCAGCAGGCGCAAATGGCGCAGGGCGGTAGCGACAATGTCGATCTTCCGCCGACCGGCAACGCCTGACGCGGAAATCGCGCGATAGGGCCAACAGGGGGCGGGCGCGATGAACCTTTACAGGGCAACCGGAACGATCGGCGGGCTGACCCTGGTCAGCCGCGTCTTCGGCTTCGTCCGCGATATGCTGCTCGCGCGCGTTCTCGGCGCGGGGCTGGCGGCCGACGCCTATCAGCTCGCCTTCCGGCTGCCCAACACCTTCCGCCGGCTGTTCGCCGAAGGCGCCTTTTCGGTCGCCTTCGTGCCGATGTTCAGCGAACGGCTCGCCGGCCCCGGCGGTGAAGCCGAGGCCGCGCGCTTCAGTTCGAACGTGCTCGCGGTCTTCGTCTGGATCCTCGCGGCCTTTACCGCGCTGTTCATGCTCATCATGCCCGGATTTGTCTGGCTGCTGGCGGCGGAATATCAGGATGTCCCGGGCAAATTCGAACTGTCGGTCGAACTTGCCCGTATCGCATTCCCCTATCTCGCGCTGATCAGCCTGGTGTCATTGCTCACCGGCATATTGAATTCAATGTCGCGCTTCGCGCCCGGCGCCTCGGCGCCGATCCTCTTCAACCTGACGCTGATCGCAGGGATCGTGACGGGCTATTATCTGCGCGGCGACAGCGGCAACGACGTCATCGTCGTTCGCATTCTCGCCGGCGCCGTCTCGCTGTCGGGAGTGGTTCAGCTGATCTGGCTGTGGTTCTGGCTCAAGCGGACAGGCTTCCGGCTCAAGATGCAAAGGCCGCGGCTCTCACCCGAGGTCAAGGAACTCGGCGTCTTGATCCTGCCCGCGACCTTCGGCGCCGGCATCTATCAACTCAGCCAGCTCATCGACACCTTCTTCGCGACGCGCCTGCCGCAAGGCTCGCTGACATTGCTCGCGATGGGCGATCGCCTCAACCAGATGCCGCTCGGTATTGTCGGCATCGCGCTCGGCACGGCGATCTTGCCTGCGCTATCGCGGAGTATTGCGAGCGACGACCATGCCGGCGCGACGCGCGTTCAGGCCAATGCGTTCGAGCTCGCCATGCTGCTGACGCTGCCCGCCGCCGCCGCGCTGACGGTGTGCGCCGAACCTTTCGTCAACGCCTTCTTCGTCGGCGGGCGGTTCACCCAGGCCGATGGCGAGATCACTGCGAACATCGTTATCGCGCTGGTCGCCGGGCTGCCGGCTTATGTCATGGTCAAAATCCTGACGCCGGGCTTCTTCGCGCGCAAGGATACGCGCACGCCGGTTTACACCGCGGCGGCGGCGCTGCTCTTCAATATCGTGCTGATCCTGCTGCTGATCGAACCCTATGGCATCGTCGGTCTCGCGGCGGCGACGGCCGCGGCATCGTGGCTCAACACCTTCTTGCTCTATGCAATCCTCCACCTTCGCGGCCATTTCCGGCTGCCGCTCGTGATCTTCGGACGGATCGCACGCCAGCTGATCGCGGCCGCCGTAATGAGCGTCGCGCTGGTCTGGATCGTCGGTGCGCTCGACGGCTATTTCCTCGGGAGCTGGCTTGAACGCGCGATCGGCCTTATCGCGGTCGTCGCTTCGGGCATGGCGGTCTATTTCTCGACGGGCTATCTGGTCGGCGCCATCGATCGCGACAAGCTCGCGATCCTGACCAAAAGAAAGAGGGTTTAGCCCATGCCATCCGAAATGCGCGTCGTCTCCGGCATCCAGCCCACGGGCAATCTCCATCTCGGCAATTACCTCGGGGCGATCGTCAACTGGGTGAAGATGCAGGACGAAGGCGAATGCCTGTTCTTTCTTGCCGATCTCCACGCCATTTCGATGCCCTGCGACCCGGCCGAACTCTCGGCGAGCACGCGCGAAATGGCGGCAGCGCTGATCGCCAGCGGAATCGATCCCGATAAGGCTATACTCTTCAATCAGGCGCGCGTGCCCGCGCATGCCG
>CAZHWG010000091.1:0-6624 GCA_964535925.1 uncultured Sphingorhabdus sp. | reverse complement strand
CTCGGCATTCGACACGCGCCGCGCGGGCAGCGCCGATCCGGTCCCGGCAATCACCGATCGCGTCGTCATGCGCGCATCTCGCCCGCTCGGCTGCCGCCGAACCGCGCCAGATCTTCGGTCACCTGGCGGGTAATGTCCTTTTCGACAAGCTCGGCGGCGACATGGACCGCGTTGGCAACGCCCTTTTCATTCGCGCCGCCATGACTTTTAAGGACGACGCCGTTGAGGCCGAGGAAGACCGCACCGTTATGGTTGTTGGGGTCGAGATGGTGTTTGAGCAGCTCGGTCGCCGGGCGGGAGATGAGGAATCCGATCTTCGACCGGACCGAGCTGGCAAACGCGTTGCGCAGCAGGTCGGTAACAAAGCGCGCGGTGCCCTCGATCGTCTTCAAGGCGATGTTGCCCGAAAAGCCGTCGCAGACGAGGACGTCTATATCGCCACGCGACATCTTGTCGCCCTCGATGAAACCGGTGAAATCCATCGGCAGATCGACCGCCCCGCGCAATGCCGCGGCGGCATCGCGAATCTCGCCGGTGCCCTTCATGTCCTCGGTGCCGATATTGAGCAGCGCGACGCGCGGGCGCTCGAGCCCCAAAACGGTGCGCGCATAGGCCGCGCCCATGATCGCGAATTGAATGAGATTATTGGCATCGCAGTCGGTATTGGCGCCGAGGTCGAGCATGACGAGGTCGTTGCTGCCCAGCGTGGGGAGAAGTGCCGCGAGCGCCGGCCGGTCGATTCCCGGCATGGTGCGCAGCGCGAGTTTCGACATCGCCATCAGCGCGCCGGTATTGCCCGACGACAGCGCGGCGCCGCAATCGCCCGATTTGACCGCCTGGATGGCGAGGCCCATCGAGCTGTTCTTCGACTTGCGCAGCGCCTGGCTGGGCTTGTCGTCGCCGGTCACGACCTCGTCGGTGTGGAGGATTTCGGAGGCCGCGCGCAGATTGGGATGGCTGTCGAGCGCCGTCTTGATCCGCGCCTCGTCGCCGACCAGCAGGAATTTCAGCCGGTCATGGCGATGGCGTGCCAGCGCGGCACCCGCCATCATGACGCGCACGCCGACATCGCCGCCCATCGCGTCGATTGCGATCCGCGGCGTCATGCCCACCGGCATATCTCCTTATTCTGGGTCAGCTGTCTGGCGGGCAAAAAGCCCGATTATTCGGGCGAGATTACTTCACGCCCGTTATAATGACCGCAGGCATCGCACAAAATGTGCGGACGCTTCAGTTCGCCGCAATTAGGGCATTCCTGATACGCCTGGGGTTTCAGCGAGTCGTGGCTACGGCGCATGCCGCGCTTCGACGGGGAAGTTTTTCTTTTGGGGACAGCCATTTCGGCACCTGCTCAATAATCGTTATGTGGATCCGTGTGCGTGCGCACGTAAGCCTCTCGACACGAAATGGCAACGGTCACCCCCATCAGGCGGCGTCATTGCCTCTTCGCGTGAATCAGAAGATTCGCTTGCCGTACCAGCGCGAGGCGCCGCCTATAACGCGAGGCTCCATTAGTGCAAGCCCCGGTTGCATGATCGCCCGCGCTCGGCCACGCTCATGCCTGTATGAATCTGGGGAGTCCAACATGATGTTTTTGCCGATTACGCTCACGATAGCCGCCGCTGCTGCCTTGCTCAACCTGTGGCTGTCAATCCGCGTCGGGCGCGTGCGGATGAGCGAGAAAATCTCGGTCGGCGACGGCGGCAACGAGAATCTCATCCGGAGAATGCGCGCACAAGCCAATTTCCTCGAAAATACCGGATTCGCGCTCGTCCTGATCGCGGCCATCGAACTCGCCGTCGGCAGCTCGACGATTCTCTGGCTGACCGGCCTCGTCTATATCCTCGGGCGGATCGCGCATGCTTTCGGCATGGACGGCGGCAAATGGGCGTCGGGCCGATCGGTCGGGACGATCACGACGATGGCGATCCTGCTTGGCCTTGCGGCTTATGCGCTCTTCCTCGTCTATACCGGTCCGGTAGCGATGCTCGCACCCGCTAGCGCCGGCGATCTCGCAGCAACCCCGGAATTTCAGTATGAGTCCGCCTGCTGAATTCACCTAGCTAAGGCATTATCGCCCACAAAAGGATTGTTGGCGCGCTCGTGCGAAAAGGTGCTCGGCGGGCCGTGGCCGGGGAGGAAGGTCGTATCGCCGCCGAGCGGCCATAGCTTCTGCGTGATCGCGTCGAGCAGGTCCTGATGGTTGCCCATAGGGAAGTCGGTCCGACCGATCGAGCCCTGGAACAGGACGTCGCCGACGATCGCGAGCTTCGACGGCGCGTGATAAAAGACGACATGGCCCGGCGTGTGGCCGGGGCAGTGGATGACGTCGAGCACAAGATCGCCGACGGTCACGGTTTCGCCGTCGCCAAGCCAGCGATCGGGTTCGAAGATCTTGCCCGCGACGCCGTAGCTGCGCCCGTCGTCCTCGAGCCGGCTGATCCAGAAGCGGTCGGCTTCGTGCGGTCCCTCGATCGGCAGACCGAGCTCCTTTGCGAGCGTGCCCGCCTCGCCGCAATGGTCGATATGGCCGTGCGTCAGCAGGATCTTCTCCAGCTTTACGCCGTGCTGCTTGGCCGCCGCCTTGAGCCGGTCGAGGTCGCCGCCGGGATCAACGAACGCGGCCTTGTTGGTCTTGGTGCACCATAATAGCGTGCAGTTCTGCTGCAGTGGGGTGACGGGGATGATGGCGGCGCGCAGCGGCGGCAGGTCGGTTTCGGTCATGGCGCAGACATGGCGGCGGCGGTGGTGAGTTGCAAGGCGCCGATCAGCGCAGGACCATCGTATCGTCGGCGATGTGAACTTCGGAAAGCTGGGCGAGGAACGACTGGCCGAGCAGCGACATCGGCAGGTCGGCATCGACCACCGCCGCGGCGACGTTGCGCCGCTCGATCCCCGCGATCGCCAGCCGGTCAATGATCACTCGCTTGGTCTTCACCGGACCGCCGGCGGTCTGCGCGGTGCCGGTAAATTCGGACGGGAACACCGATATGCCCGCCGCCAGCGCATCTTCACGGCGCAGCACGACAAGGCTCGCGCCGCTGTCGATGACCATCGGGATCGCAGCTCCGTTGACCCTCGCCTGCGTCGTGAAATGACCTTCGGGACCGCGTGCGACGACGACGCCGTCGCCGGATACGGCGCGGGGCGCGGCGGGAGGCTCGGATTGCGCCTGACTGGATGGCTTGGTTTCATCGCTCGCGGCATCGCCTGCTTCGCTGTCTGAGGATGTCCGCAGTCCCGGCCCAACGAGGAATGCGAGCGCAAGGACAGATCCGGCGAGGAAAAGGAATCCCTTCACCGCCGTTGCTCGCGGGGTCGCGTCGGGATCAATATTCGGGCGCGCGCGCGGCGCGCGATTCGGGCGAATCATAGGCCGGCAGATCGGCGAGGCTGCCGTCGCGTGGCGCGCGCGCGGACGAACGGTCGGGCTGAGCGATTACGCTGCCGTTGTCGGTGGCGAACACACGTTCGACCGGTTCGGGCGTCGGTGCGGCAGAATCCCCTGCCAACGCGCCTTCGTCGCTTCCCTCGATGCTGGTAGCGAGCTTGTCGTCGGTCGGCAGCGACGGCGCGATCATGAGGACCGCGACCAGGATGAAACCCGCCATCAGGATGACCGACCGTAGCATGGCCGCAATCTTAAGCGCGAATCGGTGGATATTGGGTAAACGCGTGCCCGCGCGTCAGGCCATCCAGCCGGGACGAGCGGCGTCGGGAATATCCTCGACGCGGCGCCGTTCGACCGACACCCCGAGATCGCGATAGGCGACCATTTGCCGCTTCTCCTCCGCCTCGGCGATCGGCACGACGACGAGGCGTCGGCTAACCTTGTTGCGCCAGTTCATCCGTGCGGTGTTTTCCTGGCCGACATAGCAGCCCTTCGAGAAGCTTACTCCGTTGAGCTCGCCGGCATTGCACTCGAGCCACAACGTCTTGTCATAACCCAGCTCGTCGCGGCCCTCGGTCACGCCGACCGCGAGCCGGTGCGCACGCCACGCATCGTCGGCGCCGCCCTCGCCGGCCGGCGCGAGCCAGCGCTGTCCGAGTGCGGGCAGCCGCGGATCGGGTGTGTGTCCGCCCGCATCGGGCGACCAGTGCACCGCGAGATCATCGACGGGCAGAATCGCGATCTTGCGACGCAACCGGTAGAGCCCCAGCCGCTTGGCAAGCTCGTCGCGATGCGCCGCCTCGGCATCGATCAGCAGCGCCGAATCGTCCTCGGGATCGGGCCAGATGAGGAAATCGAACAGCGCCTTGCCCTGCGGGCTGAGCAGCGCCGCCCAACACGGCAGCGACCCGTCGACGTCGTTGGTGACGAGCCCCTGGAGGAAGCCGCGGACATCCTCGCCCGACAATCGCAAAAGCGATCGGTCGCTGAGGCGGGTCGCGGGGCTGGTCTCGGGGCTGGTCTCGGTCATGCTCCTTAGGTAGGGACTAGGGCGTAAGGGCGAAAGACGCAGCGAGAGAATTGACCGCATGACCGACACGATCACCTTGCGCCGTCCCGACGACTGGCACGTCCACCTGCGCGACGGCGACATGCTCGGCCGCGTCGCCGGCGTCACCGCGCGCCAGTTCGCCCGCGCGATCGTCATGCCCAACCTCGCCCCGCCGGTGACAAGCGTCGCCGCCGCGCGTGCCTACCGCGACCGGATCATTGCCGCATTGCCGCGCGACACGCGCTTCACTCCGCTGATGACCGCGTACCTGACCGACGACAGCGACCCGCAGGAGATCGCGCGCGGCGCCGCCGAGGGCGTGTTCACTGCGGCCAAGCTCTATCCCGCCAATGCCACGACCAACAGCGCGCACGGCGTCACCTCCATCGCCGCTATCGCACGCGTGCTCGAGGCGATGGAGGCGATCGGCCTGCCGCTGCTCGTCCATGGCGAGGTAACCGACCCCGAAATCGACATCTTCGATCGCGAGGCGGTGTTCATCGACCGCGTGCTCGCGCCGCTGCTGCGCGACATGCCCGGCCTGCGCGTCGTTTTCGAACATGTCACCACCGCCGATGCGGTCACCTTCGTCGAAAGCGCCGATTCCGATATCGCCGCGACGATCACACCGCATCACCTCCATATCAACCGCAATGCGATGCTCGTCGGCGGGATACGGCCGCACGCCTATTGCCTGCCCGTCGCCAAGCGCGAAGCGCACCGGTTGGCACTGCGCAAGGCGGCAACAGGGACGAGCGAGCGCTTCTTCCTCGGCACCGACAGCGCCCCGCACGAGCGCGCGGCGAAGGAAAGCGCGTGCGGCTGCGCGGGGATCTTCAACGCGCCTCATGCAATCGAAAGCTATGCGCAGGTGTTCGATGACGAGGGCGCGCTCGACCGGTTCGAGGCCTTCGCTTCGCTCAACGGCCCGGCCTTTTATCGCCTGCCGCCCAACGAGGACCGGATCACCCTGACTCGAGGCGAGACACTCGTGCCCGATCTGGTCGACGGCGTCGTCCCGTTCCACGCCGGCGAAACGCTCGGCTGGTCGCTCGCCTAGGCGAGCGTCACGCTTGCTGGCGCCACGCGGCGCGACGCCTTCCACGCATCCCAACTGTAGAGGATGAGCCCCATCCAGATCAGCGGGAAGGCGATGAGGTGGGCGGTGGTCAGTGCCTCGCGATAAAGGAATACGCCGAGCAGGAACTGGGTCGTCGGGGCGAGATACTGGATCACCCCGAGCGTCGCGAACTTCATTTTCTTGGCCGCGCTGGCGAACAGGACGAGCGGGATCGCGGTGACCGCGCCACCAGCGATCAGCAACAGGTCGATATCGCGAGATTGCATGCCGAACGCGCCGCCCCCGACGAAGGCGAGCCAGACAAGAAAGCCAAGCGCGACCGGCGAGAGGATCAGCGTCTCGGTAGCCATCCCGACCATCGGCCCAACCGGCGTCATTTTCTTGATCAGGCCATAGGTGCCGAACGATCCGGCGAGTGCCAGGCTGACCCACAACGTGCTCAACGCGCCCGCCGCCAGCACCGCAACGCCGACCGCCGCCAGCGCGACGGCAAAGACCTGCGTCCGGCTCAGCCGTTCCTTGAGCACGACATAGCCCAGCACGACGTTGAGCAGCGGGTTGAGATAATAGCCCAGGGCGGCGGCGACGACATGGTCGTTGAATACCGCCCAGATATAGATCAGCCAGTTGATCGCGATTAGCGATGCCGTCGCAGTCAGCGTCGCCATCGACTTTCGCGTCCTGAGCACGGTGGCCAGTTCGCCGAGCCTGCCGCGGATCGCGAGTACCATCACGAGCAGCAGCGCGCCCCAGACGATCCGATGGGCGACGACCTCGATCGGCGCGACCGAGGTCAGCGCCTTGAAAAAGAGAGGCATCAGCCCCCAGGCGACATAGGCGCCAAGCGCCTGCGGAAGGCCCGCTATACCCTTGGTCGGGGGGGTCGCACCGTGCGCGCGCGCATCGCGCACAGGCGTCTCGTCAGACAAGACCACCGCCGAGCATCAGCCGGAGGATAGCGATGAAGAGCACGATGAGGCAGAAATTGCGCCCGCCGTTTTTCGACGACAGCGCACCGACCCCAATGCCGACAAGAGCGATCAGCCCGACCAGCCAGTTGCCCATGCCGAGCAAAGGCAGGAACGAGGGCATGGCCAGCAG
>CAZHWG010000090.1:1635-6677 GCA_964535925.1 uncultured Sphingorhabdus sp. | reverse complement strand
CGGTCAGGGTCGAGAACGGCGAGTATGCGCTGGTCGACATCAGCTACGGTTATTCGAACTGGCAGGCGCGCGATGCGTCGTGCGTGCTGGCGCGCGAGGATGGCGCCTGGTGATTGCTGGACTGCCAGACGACGCTGACGTCGTGAGCGCGGATTAACGGGACGGGGAAGACACGATGATGCGCAGGAGATTGATCGCGGCGACGGCGCTGGCGCTCGGCGGCTGCGTGAGCGGGCCGGGCGCCGCGGGGCAAAGCGAGATGGCGCGCGGCGACCCGGCGTTGATGGTCGAATGCCTCGTCGAACCGAACGAGACGCGCTTCATCCGCGTCGAGGAGAAGCGCGCGCTTCCCGGCGCGACGCTGGGCCTCGCGGTGCGCCACGGCACGCCGTGGAGCGGCGACGAGCCGGTGCCCGATGCGTGCCTGCGCAACTGGGCGGTGTCCGACGCTGCGATCGCGCGGCTGTCGGACGACGGCGCGCAAGTGACCATCGCCGACGATGCGGCGCCGGGGAGCCGCTTCACGGTCTCGGTCGAGGCGGGCGGCGAGCAACTCGACCGCGCGGTGACGGTCGCCGATCCGGCGGTCGCGACGATCGACCTCAAGGCATCGCAAAAGGCGATCGCGCGCTGCGAGCGCAAGCGCATCGGCGAGTTCAAGCTCGACGTCTATGGCGGCTTCGGCGTCACCTTCACGCCGTTCGAGAGCTATGTCGACTACTGGGGCAGCTACACCTACGACCCGGCGAGCGGGCGGCTGGCGATGACCGTCACCGGCGGCAACGAAGGCCGCGCCGCGCTCGACCTCGACGGCACCGCGACGCGGGTCGACGGCGGCTGGCAGCTCGACGGGTTCGACTTTGGCGGCGGCAGCGGCGCGCCGGCGGGGGACGAGGGCTGCGCGTACGTGTTCTGAGGGGGCGGAGAGAAGCGGCGGAAGAGGCGACAAGTTCACGGGGTTCACACCGTCCAGGGGCGGGTTCACACTGTGACCTTGGCGCGTGCGCGAAGGGCGATGCGTCGCGCACGGGCGACGGCGGATCGGGAGCGTCCGGCGGATGGACCAGGTCCGGTGCATGCGGGGGACCATGCGCCATCGGGATAATTGTAGGAAAGCGGTTTTATTAGGGGGGATATTAGCATGAAGATTGGCGTCTGCTATGCGCCCTAGTCATTTGAGCAATAATCGTGAGTGCCCAAAAGCGAATGCTGTCTAGACCTCGATACCACAGAAGATACGCGCCCCACTTCTTGACATTCAGCGGTCAGATCGTCGATACTGAAATTCTTAATACATTCGAATTCTGCCGTAAAAACCCAAGGACTTGTCAAAAGCGAGATACTGTGATCTTCTGTAGTTGATTAAAGGAGGGGCAGGATGAGGAATATTTTCGCTTTTTGGTTTGCCTTCGTCTTTCTGAGCGCTTGTGTATCGGCTCCGAAAAATCTGTCCGGGGAAATAGCCTCGACCGGCCCCGCGCAGCAGGGTTTCGGTCCGCAGATCGGGCTGGTCGCTGATTCCCAGCTTCAGACACGCGCTAACTTCGCCAAGATACGTGGCTATCGCGGGGTCCTCGAAGACAAAGCTTCCGGCAATGTCAGCATTCGCCCTCCAGCGCTCGACTGGGCGGCGCGGGCCATGTTGCAATACGACCTTAAGCTCTTGGTAGCCGGGGGCGCAAAAGCCGTCTTTTACCTCGGCGATGGCGCCAACAATGGTTGCTATGACGAATTCGCCGCCGGTTATGGCGACGGAACTAATCCGGAATTCAACGATGAGGGCATACTGCGTCTTCTGGCCGATTTCCGGCAGGAGACCGGCATTCCCGTTTTCTTCGTTATTGGCAATCATGACCTTTTAGGGGCAGGCAGCACGGGCGACGCCGACCTGCGGAAACGCTTCTGTGCGAATGTGGCAGCGGCCAAGCCCAGCCTGCTGAAATCGGATATCATCGCTCTCGTCGACCGCTTCAACCGAGAAAGCGCGCAAGCCTCAAACGCCTGGAGCTATACCTCCAGCTATGACGCTTCGCAGATCGAGAGGGACTGCGCGGGCAACGAAAGTTTCCAGCACCGGCGGTGGGGCTGCTATCTTGCCGCCAAGCTTAACTACACCGAGCAAGGGAGCTCCATCCAATATCTTCTACTCGACACGACCGACTTCGCCAGCGTCTCGCCGAGCGAAATTGTCGGAATACAGCAGGAAGGGCTGAGGGGCGCTATGTCGTTCGGGGAAAGAGTGGGCGAATCAACGCCGTCGCAGACCTCATGGTTTGACAGCAATGCATCTGAGCCGGTCGCGGTCCGTATCGCCCTGAGCCATTACAATCTGGTCAAATTGAGCAAAAACCTGGAACTTCTGCGACTGTCCAAGAAGGTTCAGCGGTTCGGCGACATTTTTCTCGACAGTGACGACCCGCAAGAGGCGATTCAAGGCGACGCCTATCTGATATCGGCCCACACGCATTTTCCGAAGACGACGGTCGAACCGATTACGCTCAAGCTGAAATGCAACGCGTTTGCGTGCCGGCCATTTGGCCCGCGGGTGCAGTTCAAGGAGCTCAACATCGGATCGACGACCGACTTTTCGAGCTACGCCGTTCTCGCCCAGCTCGCCAAAGGGCCGAAATTTCGATACGATTTGCATTACAGCCGGGTCGACAGCGAGCCGCCATCCTGTGCCGATGTCTACTCCGAACTAATGGACTTCCCATTCAAACGGAAGTTTCTCGGGGTACATGATAAAGGGTGGCAGGCTGTGGGGATCATGGACGATCCAGTTTCCTACCGTTCGTACGAGTATGAAAACCTCGAAGCTCTCTGGGCAAATCTCGAGCAGTTCGCGGGAGATGACATCCGCCGGGCAACCTGCATCGGGCTCTACTCCGCGGCGGTTGAGGCGAAAAAGGACCCGCTGCAAAGGATGCCGCCTCGTTGACTGCTGGCGCGTTCTTGAGGACGAATTGGTACCGGGGTTTCGCTGCCATCTTGGCGCTGGTCTTCTGTGCCGGCTGCACGCCCTCTCTAAAGCTAGCCGGGCCGACGCCGCCGCTGATTCTCACATCTGCGGTAAGCGCCGGGTCGACTGACGGAAGAGCGCGTTTCCGCGAAATATTTTGCTCCCTTCTGGACGTTCGGGAAAGTTCTGAGGACCAAGGTTGCGATAGATGGCTTCGCCGCCTCGAAGGTGAAGGACCGGCAACAGGACTTCCTTTGGACACGGCACCCTCCACTGCGGGGCTGCGGATCAGGATCGTTCCAGGCATCTTCGGTGAATGCGCGGAAAGGCAGGCAACACCGTTCCTCGATGCCATTCAGCCTCGCGATGGCGCCGGATACAGCATGGCGAAATTGGGATATGACGTGGCCGCCTTCCGCGTCAGCGGTCGGTCGAGTAGCGCGAGCAATGCCGATGAGATCCGCAACCAAATCAAGGCAATGAACCTCCAACCCGGCGAGACGCTGGTACTCGTCGGGCATTCCAAGGGAATGAGCGATATCATCGAGATGCTCGCAGGCGATCGCTCAATGGTTCCTTCCGGATCGGCGATCATTTCTCTCTCAGGCGTAGTGGCGGGGACGCCTATCGCGGATTTCGGAGAATCCGCCTACAAACGGATAGCCTGGTTCCCTGTGCCCGGGTGTCCGGTGGGCGACCAGGAAGGTGTGAGCAGCTTGACTCGCCGGCACAGGTTAGGCTTCCTATCAAAGCACCCTCTTCCCGACGACCTGCGGTACTATTCGATCGCGGCCTTTACCGGTCGCGCCCGGATTTCGTCCGGACTACGAGCTACACACGCGATGCTTTCTCAGATCGACGAGCGAAACGACGGCAATGTCATCTTCCACGATTCGATCTTGCCCGGAAGCAAAATACTCGCTTACCCCAACGCCGACCATTGGGCAGTCGCCATGCCATTCGAAACATACTCACCACGATGGGCAGCGCTTTTCGCGTCCAAAAATAGTTTCCCGCGTGTAGTTCTGCTCGAGGCGATCGCGCGAACCGTCGAAGAGGATATTCGGCAAGATCTCTCGGACCAATAGGACTTCAACAAGCCTATTGTATTCCCCCTTTTCTACGACTCGCCAAATTTCTAACTGGGACACTACCTAGTCCATCCAAGTTTTAATTTGCCGAAAACTGCGACCGCAAACAGGCAGGTTGAAGCATCCCGTCACGAAGGTGAGAGATATCCGCCTTCGCAATTGCGCAGCCAATAGCTGCCAGGCAGCTAACGGCCTAAACTGACCCTCACCCCACCTTCACAAAACTATCCATCACCCTCTTGCGCCCGGCGTGTTCGAAGTCGATTTCGAGCTTGTTGCCTTCGATCTCGACGATGGCGCCGTAGCCGAATTTCTCGTGGAAGACGCGTTGGCCGAGCGTCACGTCGCTGCGGCCCTTGTTGCCGAGGCTGACGGCGCTGCCGCGGTTTTCCTTCGGCGCGTAGAGGCCGCCGGTGCGGGCGCGGTCGGGGCGGCCGGGGCGGCGGTCTGCGGCCGAGGCGAGGCCGGGGGTGAAGAGGGCGTTGCGTCCGGGGCCGCCGCTCTCCGCGACCGCGCTGCCGGTCGCGCGTTGCCAGCCGGGGCCTCGGCCCGCGCCGCTGCCGACGTGCGCGAAGGGATCGCCGGTGGCGCTCCAGTTGGCGCGCCACATGCTCTGGCCGCCGCCCATCGTCGTTTCCTCGTTGATATGGTCGGCGGGCAGCTCGCCGACGAAGCGGCTGGGGATCGAGCTGGTCCACTGGCCGTAGATGCGGCGGTTGGCGGCGTGGAGGATCGTGCACACTTCGCGCGCGCGGGTGATCGCGACATAGGCGAGGCGGCGTTCCTCCTCGAGGCTGGCGTTGCCGCCCTCGTCGAGCGCGCGTTGCGAGGGGAAGACGCCCTCTTCCCAGCCGACGAGGAAGACGTGGTGGTATTCGAGCCCCTTGGCGGCGTGGATCGTCATGATCGTGACCTTCTCGGCATCGTCGCGGGCGTCGTTGTCCATGACGAGGCTGACATGTTCGAGGAAGTCGCCCAGCGTTTCGTATTCC
>CAZHWG010000090.1:0-1625 GCA_964535925.1 uncultured Sphingorhabdus sp. | reverse complement strand
CTCCATCGCGCGGGCGAGCTCGGAAAGGTTCTCCAGCCGCCCGGCGGCCTCGGCCGTACGGTCGGCTGCAAGCATCGCGGTATAGCCGCTCTCGTCGAGGACGAGGCGGGTCAGCTCGGCGTGGTTGAGGTCGTTGGTGCGGTCGCGCCAGCGCGCGATGTCGGCGACGAAGCGGCCGAGCGATTTGCGCGCCTGCGGGGTCAGCTCGTCGCTGTCGAGGAGGCGCGCGGCGGCGTGGAGCAGCGAGATGTCCTGGCTCCGCGCGTAGGCGTGGATCCGCCCGACCGCCTTGTCGCCGAGGCCGCGCTTGGGCGTGTTGACGATGCGGTCGAAGGCGAGGTCGTCGGCGGGCTGGTTGATCAGGCGCAGGTACGCGATAGCGTCGCGGATTTCGGCGCGTTCGTAGAAGCGAAAGCCACCGACGATGCGATAGGGCAGGCCGATCTGGATGAAGCGGTCCTCGAACTCGCGCGTCTGGAACTGCGCGCGGACGAGGATCGCGACGGTGTCGAGGCTGACGGGCGCGTTGCCTTTCGTGCCGCGTTGTAAATCCTCGATCAGTTCGCCGACGCGGCGCGCCTCCTCTGGCCCGTCCCAGACGCCCATCACGCGAACCTTCTCGCCCGCGTCGAGCTCGGTCCACAACGTCTTGCCGAGACGGCCGCCATTGTGCGCGATGACGCCCGATGCGGCGGCGAGGATGTGCGGCGTCGAGCGGTAATTCTGTTCGAGGCGGACGATCTTGGCGCCGGGGAAGTCGCGTTCGAAGCGCAGGATATTCTCGACCTGCGCGCCGCGCCATGAATAGATCGACTGGTCGTCGTCGCCGACGCAGGCGATGTTGCGGTGCTTCTGCGCGAGCAGGCGCAGCCACAGATACTGGACCGAGTTGGTGTCCTGGTACTCGTCGACGAGGATGTACTTGAACTTTGCCTGGTAGCTTTCGAGGACGTCGCGGTGCGTCTTGAGAATGACGAGCGGGTGGAGCAGAAGGTCGCCGAAATCGCACGCGTTGATCGTTTTGAGGCGCGCCTGGTAGGCGGCGTAGAGCTGCTGCCCCTTGCCGTCGGCGTACGCCTCGCTGTCGCCCGCGCCGAGCTCGGCCGGGGTCAGGCCGGCGTTCTTCCAGCGGTCGATGAGACCGGCGAGGAGGCGGGCGGGATAGCGTTTCTCGTCGATCTCCTCGGCGGCGATGAGCTGTTTCAAGAGGCGCAGCTGGTCGTCGGTGTCCAGAATCGTGAAGTTCGACTGCAGCCCGACGAGCTCGGCATGGCGGCGCAGCATTTTGGCGCCGATCGAGTGGAACGTGCCGAGCCACGGCATCCCCTCGACCGCGTCGCCGACCATCCGGGACACCCTTTCCCTCATTTCGCGCGCAGCCTTGTTGGTGAAGGTGACCGAAAGGATCTCGCTCGGCCAGGCGAGGCGGTTGAACAGGATGTGCGCGAGCCGCGCGGTGAGCGCGGCGGTCTTGCCCGTGCCGGCGCCGGCAAGGACAAGGACAGGCCCCTCGGTCGTCGTCACCGCCTCGCGCTGCGGCGCGTTGAGCGCGGCGAGATAGGGCGGGTCGGCGGGCATGTTTTCGAGCGTGTTCACCTGCGAACAGGTAGGGAACGCGACGCGCG
>CAZHWG010000089.1:0-6685 GCA_964535925.1 uncultured Sphingorhabdus sp. | reverse complement strand
CGTCCCGACGCGATCGTCCGCATTCCCGGCGGCAAGTCGCTGGTGATCGATGCCAAGGTGTCGCTCAATGCCTATCAGGACGCCTTCGAGGCCGACGATGACATCGGCAAGCGCGCGGCGCTGAGCGCGCACTGCGCTTCGATGAAGGCGCACGTCAACGCACTCGGCAACAAAAGCTACCAGAGCCAGTTCGACGACGCGCCCGACTACGTCATCATGTTCGTCCCGGGCGAACATTTCCTTTCCGCCGCGCTCGAACACGACCCGCAATTGTGGGATTTCGCCTTCGACAAGAAGGTGCTGCTTGCCACCCCGACCAACCTCGTCGCGATCGCGCGCACCGTCTCGAGCGTCTGGCGGCAGGAAGGCCTCGCGCGCGAGGCGCAGCTGATCGGCCAGCTCGGCAAGGAAATGTACGACCGGCTGGCGACGGCCGCAGAGCACCTGAAACGCATGGGATCGGGACTGAGCAGCGCGGTCGGCAACTACAACAAGTTTGTCGGCAGTTTCGAACGCAACGTCCTGTCGACCGGACGGCGCTTCAAGGAGCTCAACGTCGACACCGGCAAGCGCGAGCTTGAGGAAATTTCCGAACTCGACGCGCTGCCGCGTTATGGTGACACGATTCCCGAACCGGGCGTCGAGGCGGCGAAATGACGGTGGCGCTGGCGCAAGCAAAGGTCACACTTTTATGTTGACCCGAACGGCCCCCGGTATCGTATGCCCGTGAACCTGCCAGGATGGCGACGTCGTAGGCGATGAAAGGTCACAGTTTCCCATGAGGTCCGCGAACGCGTTTTCTCCACTCGCCCTGCTTGCCGCGCTCGCCACGGGCGGGTGCAACTTCAGCGCGACCGACGACACCGCCACCAACCAGACGAAGGCTGCCGCACCGAACGAGGCCGCACCGATCGCCAACGTGGTTGATCCGGTCGCCAACGAGGCCGCACCGATCGGCAACGAAGGCGCCGAGATCGTTCCGCCGCCGGTTGTCGCGGCGCGGGTGATTACCGAACCGCGCGTGCCGCCGATCGATACCTGCCGCAAGACCGGCAGCTTTCCCGAATTTCGCCAGAGGTTCGAAACCGCGGTGGCCGAGCGCGATTTCGCGCTGCTCGAACCGCTGATCGACTATGATCTCGAAACCGATTTCGGGGGTGGCGGGGGGATGAAGACCTTTGCCGATCACTGGCGCGGGACGTCGTGGAAGACATCGAAACTGTGGAACGAGCTCGACGCGATCATCGCGCTGGGCTGCGGCGGAAACCAGGGCGGCGGCTATTACGCGATGCCGCGCATGTTCGTCGTCGATCTCGGCGGGGTCGATCCGTTCAGCGCACGCGTGGCGCTCGGCGAGGCGGTCCCTTTGCGCGCCAAGCCATCGGAGGGAGCCGACATCATCGCCTTGCTCGATTGGGCGTTGGTCACCGCGTCCGACTCGCAAGACGGCCCCAAGGATCAGCCGCGCTGGACCGAAGTGACCGCTGCCGACGGCACCAAGGGCTTCGTCAAGTCGGACCAGCTGCGCAGCCCGGTCGACTATCGCGCGGTGTTCCAGCCACGCAAGACCGGCTGGAAAATGACCGCGTTCATCGCCGGCGACTGATTGCACCGCCGGTCGTTGCCTCGATCATGCGACGGGTTCGAGGACGATATTTTGGCCGCCGGTGCCCATCAGGATCATCGTGCCGTCGGCGGCGAAGCGGATCGTCACCGGTGCCCCGAGGATCGCGAACGCTGCCTGTTCCTGCGCCTGCGCGGGCCCGGTGCACGCCATCTCGGTCGCTGTGATCGGGCCCGCCGACAGCCGCGTCCCGTCGGACGAATAGGTTGCCGAGAAGCGGTTGCAGCCGGCGCTGCCGATCATCGTCGCGCCGTCGAACGCGACGCTCGTCGCGACCGAGCGATCAACGCTTGCGCCGTTGATCGACCGCATCCGCCAGCGCGTGCCCGCAAGGTCGGCGGGAGGCAGCGTCGCGCCCCCGCAGCCCGCATAGGTCGCACCGTCGAGCTCGACCGTTACGCGGTCGGCGTAGCGCCGATCGCTCATTGTGTCGCTGCACGCGCCATGGGTGATATCGACCCTCAGCCGCTTGCCCTCGTAGCGATGGCCGTTGAAGGTCGTGCGCGCAACGGGATTGACCTCGGCGACGCGCGTTTCGCCGTACGAACCGACGTAATTGAGGCGTGACGGGGTGATTTCGAGCGTCCAGCCCGGCTCCGTCCCGAGCGCCAGGTAGGTGTCGCCATCGGCGGCAGGACTAGTGTCGCTACGGTCCTGCACCGTCATGCAACCCGCCAAGGCAAGAGCAGCCAGCGCGGAAATGGCGAAAGTGCGGATCATGCGTTGGTATCCCTTGGTCACGGCGCGCGATCAGTCGTCGCGTCGCTGGTTGACGATTTCATAGGCCATCACCGCTGTGGCGACGGCGGCATTGAGGCTGTCGGCCTTGCCGAGCATCGGCATCTTGACGAGCACGTCGCAGGCCGCCTGATAATCCGCCGGTAGCCCCTGCGCCTCGTTGCCGACGAGCAGGAAGGTCGGCGGTTCGTAACGGACCGCCTGGTAATCGTGGCTTGTCTGCAGGCTGGTGCCGAGCAATTGACCCGGACCGGTGCGTAGCCAGGCGATGAAGTCGGGCCAGCGCGCCTGGACGATCTGCTGGGTGAAGATCGCGCCCATGCTAGCGCGGACCGCTTCGACCCCGAACGGGTCGGTGCAGTCGTCGACGAGGATCAGCCCGCCCGCGCCGACCGCATCGCCGGTGCGCAGGATGGTGCCGAGATTGCCCGGATCGCGCAGCGCCTGCGCGACGATCCAGATCTCGGCGGTGTCGCGATCGATTTCCTCGAGCTGGGTGAGCCGGTCGCGATAGACGCCAATTAGCGTCTGCGTATTGTCCTTGCCCGAGAGCTTGGTCAGGATGTCGGGTGTCGTCTCGACTATCTCGCCGCCGACATTGGTGATCGCCGCCTCGAGCTCAACTGCGAGCGGATGATCGAGGCCGCCACAGGCGTAGAACAGCATCTCCGGCAGCGCGCCGACTTCGCGCGCCTCGGTCAGGATTCGCAGGCCCTCGGCGATAAATAGGCCTTCGCGGCGGCGGTGCTTTTTGTCGCGCAGCGCCCGGACGCGTTTGACCAGCGGATTGGAAAAGCCGGTGATTCGGCGATGGCCGCGTGCGTTTCGATCGGCCGGGGAGCTATCGTCGAATGTCATCCTCAGTCTTCGCCGAAGCTGTCCTTGACGAGACCGACGAGCTTCATCAGCGCGACCTTGGCCGCATCACTTCCATCAGCTCCCTCGGTGTGGATCGTGATGCTGTCGCCCTTGGCTGCGCCGAGCATCATCAGTCCCATGATCGACGTGCCGCTGACACAGGCGCCATCCTTTTCGACCTCGACCTTCACGCTTTCGGGCAGACGAGCGACGAAGGTGACGAACTTGGCGCTGGCGCGGGCATGGAGCCCGCGATTGTTGGTAATTTCGACGGTCTCGCTCAGTCGGGGCACGGCGTGTGTCCCAAGAGTTCGGATGCGACCGAGATATATTTGCGTCCCGCGTCCTTCGCCGCGCGGACAGCTTCGCCGACGCTCATCAGGCGCCGCGCGCCCTCGAGTCGGATTAGCATAGGCAGGTTTACCCCCGCGATGACCTCGACCCGGCCTTCCAGGAGCAGCGAGATGGCAAGATTCGATGGCGTGCCGCCGAACAGGTCGGTGAGGATGATCGCGCCGTCGCCGTCATCGACCTGCGCGATGGCATGTGCGATCTCGCGCCGCCGCCCTTCCATATTGTCGTTTGGGCCGATGCATACCGTCGCGATGCCCTGTTGCGGGCCGACGACATGCTCCATCGCGGTGACGAATTCTTCCGCCAGCCGGCCGTGCGTGACCAAGACAAGTCCAATCATGCGCGTAGGTTCGTCATAAAGGGTCGCTCGGAGGGGTCAGGTGAGAGGAGCCGGCATGCACCACCGTGAGGTCCTTTCGCGGCCCCCCCGGCAGGTCCCGGTGCGAAACCGTGGGCGAAAATCCCGCCTTGCGCAAGTGTGCAGCAACGCGCTCGGCGGCGTGAACCGATCGGTGACGCCCGCCCGTGCAGCCGAACGCAACCGTCGTATAGCTTTTGCCCGTCTGTTCGTAGCGCGGCAGGATCGTCTCAAGCAGGACCTCGATCTGGGCGAGGCTGGTCTCGTAGGCCGGATCGTCGCGGATGTAGGCGATGACCGCCGCGTCTAGGCCGGTGCCCTTGCGTAACCGCTCGTCCCAATGCGGGTTGCGTAGATAGCGGACGTCGAACACCAGGTCGGCATTGCGCACCATGCCCCGGGCAAAGCCGAAGCTCATGATGTTGAGGACCGTGCTCGGGCCGTCGTCCTGCGCAAAGCGCGAGCGGATATCGGTCTGCAGGTCGTTGGTAGTCAAGTTGGTCGTATCGATAACATGCTCTGCCCAGCGGCGCAGTGGAGCCAACAATTCGCGTTCACGGGCAATTCCGTCGCTCGCGGGCCGATCTTCGGCAAGGGGGTGGCGGCGCCGCGTTTCCGAGTACCGGCGTTCGAGCTCAGCGCCAGCGCAGTCGATAAACAGCGTTGAAACCGCGTAATCCTCCTGATCGTTGAGGCGCTTGATCCTGCGGACGATAGTGTTGGCGTCGAAGCCGCGCGTCCGGCTGTCGATACCGATCGCCACCGGGCGGTCGCGTTCGTCACGCTCCCCACGCGGCGTGCCGAGCATCCGGTTGAGCAGCGATAGCGGCAAGTTATCGACGACTTCCCAGCCAAGGTCCTCGAGCACGTTGAGCGCAGTCGATTTCCCCGCTCCCGAAAGACCGGTGACGAGAAGGACTGATTTCGTATCGGGGATGCGCGCCATCAAGCCATCTTAGCCATCGCGCTCTGCAAGGCCAATGCGACTTTGATCTGCGCCGATGGCTGCCTCGGATCGATACGCAATCGCGGCACCCGACAGCGGGCAATCTCGATCGTGTCGTCTTCGTCGGGCATGCGCGGCGGATCGTCTTCGAGCGCGACGACGAGGGTGATCGGGGCGCTATCCACGTAATCCATCACCACGATGCCGATCCCCCAAGCCTCGATCTTGCCCGCGATCGTCGCGGGCGGCGCTACCGATGCTGTGCCATCGTCGTGCGCGTCGACGATGCAGCGATCATCGCTGACCAGCACCGCACCGCGATCGATCAGGCGCAACGCGAGATCGGATTTTCCCGATCCCGAAGGCCCGACGATCAACACGCCATGGCCCTCGACCGCGACGCAGGTCGCATGGATCGTCTGGGGGACTTTGCCGGTCATGACGCGGGTGTGTCGGCGGCGGGCAGGCGGACCTCGAAGCGCGCGCCACGGGCGCCGTCGTCGCGATCGCCAACGCTGACTGTGCCCTGATGCCCGGCAACTATGGCTTGGACGATCGCGAGGCCGAGGCCGCTATGACGGGCGAAGGTCTCGCCAACCGGGCGCAGGCTGTAAAAACGGCGGAAGATGGCGTCGCGATACTGCGCGGCGACGCCTGGACCGTCATCCTCGACGCGAACGATGACCTCGTCGCCACTGCGCGTCGCCGATACGCGGATCACGCCGCCCGGCGGCGAAAATGACAACGCGTTGTCGAGCAGGTTGTCGAACACGCGTTCGAGGCGATTATCGTCGCCCATGACAACGGTCGATCGCTTGCGCGGCCGGGCAAAGGCGATGTGTGCCATGTCCGGCCCGCGGCGTGCCTCGCGTGCGCTCACCATCGCATCGATCATGCTGCCGATGTCGACGCGCTCGAAATGCGCCCGACTGAGTTCGGCATCCATCCGCGAAGCTTCGGCGATGTCAGTTACGAGCCGGTCGAGACGGCGACAATCGTCGCGCGCAACGGCAAGCAGTTGTACGCGCACGGCGGGATCGTTGATCGCTTCGAGCGCCTCGATCGAGCTGCGCAACGAAGAAATCGGATTCTTCAGTTCATGCGCGACATCGGCGGCGAAATGTTCGCCGGCGTCGATCCGTTCGCGCAAGCTGCGCGTCATGTCGCTGATCGCCCGAGCCAAGAGGCCGATTTCGTCGTTGCGCCCAGGCAAGCGCGGCACCGTGACGTCGCGCTCGCGGCCCCATCGAACTCGCACTGCTGCGCTCATCAGGCGGCGCAGCGGTCGGACGATCGTCCGGGCGAGGAACAGCGAGAGAAGCACCGACATGATCAGCGTGGCGGCAAACAACAGGCCAAGCCACAGTCGCTCGCTGCGCACCGTGCGGGTGATGTCGCGCGCGTTATTGGTAACGAGCAAGGCCCTGCCGCTATCGGGAAGCGCCCGCGCCGCGCTGATAAACGGTGTGCGGTCGGGGGCGAGGCGATAGGCCGACACGACGCGGTTCGATGCCCTACTCCGATCGATTTCGGGCCAGTCGGAGGCAATCGACACCCGCGGCTCGACAAGGGGAGAAGGGATATTGGTGCCGGTCAGGGTGTCGACGAAACGGTCCATTGCCCGAGCGATATCCTTGCGCAGCGGCTCGGTGGCGGGATCGACCAGGCTATAGCTCGGTGCAGCTAGCACAAAGCTGTCGACGATCAGCGCGCCGTTCGCATCGTATATCCGCAGCCGGCTGCCGCTTGCTTTGGCAAATTCCGTGAGCAACGCATCGCGTTCGGCGAGCGGAACTCGATCAAGTCC
>CAZHWG010000088.1:0-6751 GCA_964535925.1 uncultured Sphingorhabdus sp. | reverse complement strand
GCGCTTCTTGTAGGTCGCCCAAAGATGCGGCGGCATTTCGAGCAGGACGCGAAATCCGGGCGATTCCTGACCGCTGCCATTGCCGAGATTGAGCCGGATCTGCTGATAGGCCTTGGGCGACATCGTCTCGATCAGGTCGAGCTGCGACGTCATCAGCCGCTGGATGACATGGACGCGGCGCAACAGCGAGATGGCGAGCAGCGCATCGCCCGCCGCCATCGCCTCATCGGCGTCGAGCAAGGTGGCCGCCATCAGCTTCATCCACAATTCCTCGACCTGGTGGACGATCATGAACTGCAGCTCGTCGCCGTTGACGAGTTCGTCGAACGGTTTCTGGCAGGCGAGCAGGCGGTCGCAGTTGAGATAGATGCCGTAGTCGAACTGTTCGGGGCAGGTCAGACGGGCTTCGATGGCTTTGCGGTCCATAAGGGGACTTTCGATAGGGATGCAGAGGGACAGGCGGTCCGCGGACAACGTCCGCGCCGATGTCAGCCGCGCGGACGCACCCCCGCGGGCGGCCGCGTCGGCGATCCGCTCTGCCCCAGCCAGCGCGTGGCGAGCCTTACATGATGTCGATTTCCGATCGTCATTGCGCGGCAGGATTGCCGCCTGCGCGCGCGCAAAGCAAGCCGTAACGCACGCGGGCCGAACTGGTAATCACGCGGGCGAGGGGTTAAGGCCCAATTCAGCGCGCGGCAGCCATTGCCGCCTTTGCGCCGACAGAAATCAGGTTCGCGAACACTCAACCATGGCCAGACCCGTTTCCACCCTTTGCCTTCGCTGCGCAGTCGGCGCTTTGATGCTCGCCGCGACCGCTGCGATGCCCGCTGCAGCGCAACAGACCGACACGGCAAATCCGCCGACGAGCGGGGGTTTCAGCCTCGAGAATATCGGCAAACCGAAGCAGGAGCCTGCGGCCCCGCGCGTCGAGGGGCCGATCAACCCCGACGCGCCGATTGCGACGCGCCCGGCGGCACCCCGGACGACAACGCAGACGCCAGCCCCGACCGCGCAGCCGCAGCCCAGCACGTCGGCGACCCCGACAAACACGCAGCCGCAGCCCACAGCGACTCGACCGTCTGCGCAAAGCGGTGCGACACAGCGTCAGCCGGCACCGTCGGTCGCCAGCCGCGCTTCGCCCGGTAGCGCGGTGCCATCGAGAGCGCAAACCCCCTCGCCGTCACCGTCGGTCGCGGTCGCTGTGCCCCCCGCCGCATCCACGGCGATCCCCAAACTTCCCGATCCTCTCGCTAATGCGCCGATCGTGCACAGCGACGATGGCTCGGGCAACTTCCCCTGGCCCTGGCTGCTCGCCGCGCTCGCGCTGCTCGGTGGGCTCGCTTATTATCTGCGCAGCCGCACGAGCCGCTGGCAGCCCGCGGTCGGCGTTCCGCTGAACGAGGTAAAGCCGGACGCCGATGGCGATACCGCGCTGCGCGATGCAAGCCCCGGAAAGGCAACCCCGGCCCCGCCACTGGCCGCTCCGCCACCGGCTCCCGCCGCGGTCGCGGCGCCGGTTGCGCAAAGCGGCGAAGGCATCGAGGTGACCTTCCTGCCCGATTATGCCGCCGCAACCTTTACCCGCGTCGCGATGCGCTATGCCGTGACCGTCCGCAACACCGGAGCCGAGCCGGTCAAAGGCCTTGCCCTGCGCGCCGCGATGATCCCCGCGAGCGCCAGGCAGGATGCCGAAGTCGCCGCCTTCATTGCCGATGAGAGTAGCGACGTGGTGCATCGCATCGAGTCGCTGGCTCCCGGCGAGGCGATCGAGATCGAGGGCGAGATGGCGCTGCCGCTCAACGAAGCGCGGCCGGTCCGCTACGGTCAGCGCCTGCTGTTCGTTCCAGTCGCCGCATTTGCCTTTCGCTTTACCCGCGACAAGCGCACCTGCCTGGTTCCGCTTGCCTATATGGTCGGCGTCGACAGTGGCGGCGCACAAGGCAAGATGGGCCCCCTGCGGCTCGACCTGGGCCCCAAGACATATAGCCAGGTCGGCCAGCGCCCGCTTGCCTTGGCCTCGGCGGCCTGACACACAGGAACTTAGCATTGCATGCGCGGCATCGCGCGACAGGAGAGCATCATGAAATCGTCGTTGATCTTGGCCATGGCCGTGCTGACGCTGGGGGCGTGCGCCCAGCGCGAAGATCCCGGCGACGTCGCCGCAGCGCAGGGTGATCGCGAAGCGACGCTGATCGCCAACGAAGCGAGCGCGGCCCGCGCGACTGCCAAGATGGAGGCCGACAATGTCGCCGGCGAGCTGGCCGCATGGTCAGCCAAAGGTGACGAGAGCGAACGGATGATCGCTTATGGCCCGCCCGAGGGCGACGCCTTATTCACCGCGCAATGCGACGCGACCAAGCGCGAGATCGTCTTCAACCGTGCGGTCGAGGTCGGATCGGGTCAGATCGACATGAAGGTCGGCACCGGCGCCCAGATCAAGGTTTTCCAGGCCGACACGATTAGCGATCCCATCCCGCAGGTGAGCGGCCGACTGCCCTCGACCGATCCGGTCGTGCAGGCGATCGCCGCGAGTAGCGAACCGATGTCGATCCAGGTCGGCGACGGCGCGATGCTGTTGGTACCCGCCGACGGGCTGTTCAAGCAGCTGGTTGAAAAGTGCATCTAATGACACCGGTTGAAGCCAAGCCTGGCCGCGCCGGGCACGTCGGATCGATCCTGTCGGCAGCGGCGTTCGCCGCGCTTCTCTCGGCTTGCGCGGGGACGCCGCCACCAGCGCCCGCGCCGGCGGTTCGGCCCACCGCGCCTGCGCCGGTGCCCGTCACGCCCGTCCCGAGCGCCTATCAGGGCGAATGGGTCGACTGGCCGCTGTCCGCGGGCGACTGGCGCTATTCGAACGCTCAACGCGGTTCGATCGCGCGATTCGGATCGGCTGACGCCACCCAGTTTTCGATCCGCTGCGACCGGACGGCACGAACGATCGAACTCGCCCGGCCGGGGATGCTCGAAGCCGGTAACAGCGCAACGATGACGATCCGTGCTTCGGCCGGCGCAGCGAGCTATCCCGTTGCCAACAGCGCGAGCGAACGCGGCTATGTCGCAGCGATACTGGCGACCAACGATCCGCAGCTCGACCGCATGGTATTCAGTCGCGGGCGCTTCATCGTCGAGGTCAATGGCGCGCCTGCACCGCTCGTGCTGCCCGCCTGGCCCGAGGTCGCGCGCGTCGTCGAGGATTGTCGCTAGACCCTAGCAGCCCTTCGCCGCGGCCCGAGAAAAGGCATGACATGACGATGCGCGACGATCCCAGTTCGCCCCAGCCCGATCGCGGTTTCCTGTTCGGCGAACAGCGTATCGCGCCGGGAACGAAGCGATCGTTCGACTTGCCGATCAGCCGGCTGTCGTCCGGCCAGTCGGCGACGATGCCGGTGCGCATCGTGCATGGCGCGAGGCCCGGTCCGACATTGTTCGTCAGCGCCGCGATCCACGGCGACGAGGTAACGGGGGTCGAGATCATCCGGCGCCTGCTCAAGCGCGTTTCGCCCAGATCACTTGCGGGCACATTGATCTGCGTGCCAATCGTCAACATCTACGGTTTCGTCAGCAACAGCCGCTATCTGCCTGATCGTCGCGATCTCAACCGCAGCTTCCCCGGATCGCCGCGCGGATCGCTCGCTTCGCAACTAGCCTTCATCTTTCGCACCCAGGTGATCGAGCGTGCCGATTTCGGCATCGACCTCCATTCGGCCGCGATCCACCGCATGAACCTGCCGCAGGTCCGTGTCAGCCACGACAGTCCGCGCGCTCAGGAGCTGGCGCTGGTGTTCGGCGCGCCGGCGGTCATCACCGCCCAGCTGCGCGACAATTCGCTGCGCAAGGTGGCGGCCGATAGCGGGGTCGAGATGCTGCTCTACGAGGCGGGCGAGGGACTGCGCTTCGACGATCTGTCGATCCGCACCGGACTCAACGGCATCCTGCGCGTGATGGGGGCGATGGGCATGATCCAGCCCAAGCGACAGCCCGCCAGGCTGCCCGTCTCGGCGCGGTCGAGCAATACCGCCTGGGTCCGGGCACCGCGCGGCGGCCTCTGCCTGCTGGAAAAAAGGTCGGGCGACGTCGTGTCGGAGGGCCAGGCGCTGGCGGTCGTCACCGACCCGCTCTGTGCGGACGAGGAGATCGTCCGCGCGCCGTTCGACGGGGTCATCATCGGCCATGCGACGCTGCCGATCGTCAACCGTGGCGACGCGTTGCTGCACGTCGCAATGGTCGAGCGTCACGATACCGTCGAGCATCGCGTCAACGTCATTTCTGATACGATCCTGAGCGACGTGATGCTCGACGAGGACGAGATCCTTTAGCGCACAGGGCGTTGATCTGCGCCATCGGCGGTCAGCCCTGGCCGCGCGTCTTGGTTTTGCCTGCCTTAGCATTGCTTTCGATGAATTCGATGACCAACCCGGCAATATCCTTGCCGGTCGTGTTCTCGATGCCTTCGAGGCCTGGCGACGAATTGACCTCCATGATCACCGGCCCGTGGTTCGAGCGCAGGATATCGACGCCGGCGACGTTCAAGCCCATGACCTTGGCTGCGCGAACCGCGGTCGAGCGCTCTTCGGGCGTGATCTTGACCGCCTTGGCCGAACCGCCGCGATGAAGGTTCGAGCGGAAGTCGCCCGCCGCGCCAGTGCGCATCATCGCCGCCTGGACCTTGCCGCCGATGACGAAGATGCGGATGTCGGTCGAGCCGGCCTCCTTGATGAATTCCTGGACGAGGATGTTGACGTTGGCGCCGCGAAACGCCTCGACGACCGACTTGGCCGATTTCTCGGTCTCGCCGAGGACAACACCGATGCCCTGCGTGCCTTCGAGCAGCTTGATCACGGCCGGCGCGCCGCCGACGATCTTCAAGACCTCGTCGGTCTGCTTGGGATCGTGGGTAAAGGCGGTGACGGGCAGACCGAGACCGTGCTTGGCGAAAATCTGCATCGAGCGCAATTTGTCGCGGCTGCGACCGATTGCGACGCTCTCGTTGAGCGACCAGACTCCCATCATCTCGAACTGGCGCAGCACGGCGAGGCCGTAATGCGTGATCGACGCGCCGATTCGCGGGATCACCGCGTCGTACCCGCTCAGCGTCTCGCCATTGTAGAGAATGCTGGGACGATGCGAGGTGATGTTCATCGTGCAACGCAGCGTGTTGATGATATCGAGCGTATGGCCGCGCGCCTCGGCGGCCGCGACCAGCCGTTGATGCGAATAGAGCCTGGGGTTGCGCGCAAGCATTGCGATTTTCATGTAATTTCTCCTGGGACGGATAAGTCAGAGACCCTTGTCCGCCATGCTGTAAGGGTGCGCGATCGGGCGAGTCGCATATTTGCGGCGACAGTTGATGAGATAGTGGCGTTTGAGCGTCGAACGCCCGACGAGCATCGGAAAGGCCATCGTGCCACGATGCGTCAGGGTAATCTCGACGAGTTGGGTTATACCACCAAGTACAAGCGGCGTCCTGATTACCGGTCGATCCTCGAGCGCACCGTTCGAACTGCGCACAATTCGGTTTTCGTACAGCGGCATATCGAACACGCGCGATTTCGATCTGCGGCCCTTGCGCACGCGAAACGAGACGCGGCGATCGTCGCCAGTGCCGATGATCCGGATATGCGTGGCGTGTAACGACGATGTCCGCGCGCCGCTGTCGATCTTGGCGGGCAGATCGTGCAGGCCGAGATCGGGCAGGTCAACGAGTTCGGCCCAACCGAGTTCGATCCGCGGCTTGGCGGGCCGCCTGGCCGGTTTCGGTTTGGTCACCGCGCGCGATGCTCGTCAAAAAGCAAGGCCGCCGCGCGGGTCGGGAAGAGGACGGCGGGGGTCATGACGCGGGGTCTACACACGCGAGCGCTGGCAAGCAATTGCGTGGGCGGTGATCAGGCGTCGGTCAGAACGGCGTCGATCGCGGCCGCGACGGTCTCGATGCTGGCCATGCCGTCGACCCGGCTAACGATGCCGCGCGCATCGTAGAGCGGCAGGATCGGCGCGGTCTTGGCTCGATATTCGGCCATGCGCGTGCGCACCGTCGCTTCGTTGTCGTCGGGGCGGCGCTTGAACTCGGTTCCGCCGCAGACGTCGCAAATGCCCTGTTTGTCCGGAAGCTTGTAGCGATCGTGATAGCCCGCGCCGCAGTTGGCACAGGTGAAGCGGCCGGTGATGCGATCGACCAGGGCTTCCTCGTCGACCATCAGTTCGATGACGTGATCGAGCGTGCGTCCGCGTTCCTCGAGCAGGTCGTCGAGGGCGTGCGCCTGCGCCTCGGTGCGGGGATAGCCGTCGAAAATGACGCCGGTGTCAGCGCCGAGCTGGTCGAGTCGCTCGCCGATCAGGCCCGAGACGATGTTGTCGGAGACGAGTTCGCCGGCATCCATCACCGCTTTGGCCTTGAGGCCGATCGGCGTTCCCGCCTTGACCGCTGCGCGCAGCATGTCGCCGGTCGACAGCTGCACCATGCCGCGCTCGCGTTCGAGCCGCGCCGATTGCGTGCCCTTGCCCGCACCCGGTGGTCCGAGCAGAATCAGATTGATGGGCATGCGGTCGTTTCCCCTTCGGCCGTTGGTCAGCCCTCGTGCCTGGCGCCTGAAGTGTCTGGCGCCGAACGTGCTTAGCGCCGGACGATGCCGCCCTTCAACTTCGATTTCTTGATCAGGTCGGCATATTGATGGGCCAGCAGGTGGCTCTGGATCTGGGCCACCGTGTCGATCGTCACGTTGACGACGATGAGTAGGCTGGTGCCGCCGAGATA
>CAZHWG010000087.1:4775-6764 GCA_964535925.1 uncultured Sphingorhabdus sp. | reverse complement strand
TCCCGTCGAGGATGCGACCAATGTCGGCGGCGGCGGTTTCGCATTCGACCGCTGGGTGCTCAAGCCCGGCGAACGTGCCCTGATCGACAAGCAGGGGGTGAGCGTCGCGCTGTCGAGCGGCGAGTTCGAATTGCTCGAAGTGCTCGTCCGCCATCCGCGCCAGGTGATGAGCCGCGATCGCCTGCTCGACCTCACCGGCGGCGACGAAAGCGAGGCGTTCGACCGCGCGATCGACAATCGGATCAGCCGGCTGCGCAAGAAGATCGAACTCGACCCGCGTGAGCCTCAGGTGATCAAGACAGTCTGGGGCGGGGGCTATATGCTTGCCGCATCGGTCACCCGGATCGACCCGTCGTGACTGCGGCGACCAGGCGCGTGCCTTTGTGGCCACGCAGCATGGTCGGCCAGCTGTTGCTGGTCACCGCGCTGGCGCTGTTCATCGCCCAGGGGCTGAGCATGTTCCTCCTGATGGCGTCGCGCGACGAGTCGCGGATGTACGAGATATCGGGGATCAGCGCAGCGCGGATCATCGGCGCGGTCGAACGCGATGCGGGCGACGTCGATCCGGCGCCCAGGCGCCGCCCCGATCTTGTCGGCCCGCACGGCCAGTCCGCCCACGGACCGCGCGGCCGTGTCCGGATCCTGCCCGCGCCTCCACCGGGGCTCGAGGCCGATCGCTGGCCCGCTTTGTCGAGCCGCGTCGCGGCGATCCTCGCTACCTCGCCCTATGGCTTCGGCGAAGTGCGCAGCGTCAGCCAGAGCGACGCGGGGCCCGCGCGCATGGTCATGCACAGTCGCCATGTCGGGCGCGTCGTGCGCGTGGCCGCGCGAATGGATGATGGCCGCTGGGTCGTGGCGCGGAGCTTCGTCTGGTATCCGGAACACCGTTTCCCAACCGTCCTCGTCGTCCAGACGCTGCTGATCTACCTGCTGCTGCTCGGGCCGATCATGTGGATGGGCTGGCGCGTGTCGCAACCGATCAAGCGGCTGTCGCGCGCGATGGACGAGCCGGTCGGGCTCACCCGGCCCGAACCCGTCGCCGCGAGCGGGCCCGGCGACGTCCGCGACCTGACCGCCGGGTTCAACGCGATGCGCGACCGGATCGCGGCGATGCTCGCCGACAAGGACCGGATGCTCGGCGCGATCGGCCATGATTTGCGCACCCCGCTCGCGTCGATGCGCGTCCGCGTCGAGAGCGTAGGGGACGACAGGTTGCGGCAACGGATGATCGACAGCATCGAATCGATCACCGCGATGCTCGACGACATTCTTTCGCTGGCGCGCGCCGGCCGCTCGCTCGAACAGCCCGCCGCAACCGACCTTGCCGCGCTCGCAGATGCGCTGGCCGAGGATTATCGCGACATGGATCGCGACGTCGCCTTCCTCGACAGTCCCGCGACGATCGCCGTGGTGCGCCGCGACCTGCTCGCGCGGGCGATCCGCAACCTCGTCGACAATGCGCTCAAATACGGCACGCGGGCCCGGCTTTCGGTCGAAACAGTCGCAGACAAGGTCGCGATCGTCGTCGCCGACGACGGGCCGGGCATTCCCGCCGACCGGATTGCCGAACTGGTCGAGCCGTTCGCGCGCGACGAAAGCTCGCGCAACCGCGAGACCGGCGGCGCCGGCCTCGGCCTCGCCATCGCGCGGACGATCGTCGAACACGAAGGCGGGCGGCTGGTGCTGGAGAATGCGCCTGCCGGCGGGTTGGTCGCGCGGATCGAACTGCCCGGCTGAAGCCGCTAATCGCTTAGCCGCGCGTGCCTTCGCTGCGCCATTCGCGGTGCTCTTCGCCGACCGCGCTCAGGAACCAGCGATCGGCGCCTTCGAGCCCGATCGCGGTCAACCGACCGTTGCAATAGGCGCCGGTATCGATGCCGATGCGGTTGTCGAAAATCTCGACATCCTCGCAGATCGTGTGGCCGTGGACGACAACCTTGCCGTGATCGCGCTCGTCGTCGAGGAACGCGTCGCGGATCCAGCGCAGGT
>CAZHWG010000087.1:0-4765 GCA_964535925.1 uncultured Sphingorhabdus sp. | reverse complement strand
GCCGGGCTGGATGCCGGCGTGGACGAACAGATAGTCGCCGATCGTCACCATGTCCTCGAACCCGGCGATGAAGTCGACATGATCGCGCGGGATCAGCGTCAGCAGCCGCGCGGCGAGCTGCTTGTGATCAAGCAGGCCGTATTCCTCGCGCGCAATCGAGTAACTCAGGATCGTCTCGCGACCGCCGATCTTGGTGAAGAACTTGGTCGCCTTGGCATCGCCCGATGCGGCCAGGACGAACACTTCCTCGTGGTTGCCCGCGATGAAGCGCACGTCGATATCGCTCTCGGCCAGCACCTTGGCGGTCTCGATGACGCTGCGCGAATCGGGGCCGCGATCGACCAGGTCGCCGAGGAAGACGATCGTCGTCTGCGCCGCGCCGCGGCTGCGGTCGTCGTCCTCGATCTGGCCGAGCAGGTCGATGAGCAGGTCGTGCCGGCCGTGGATGTCGCCGATCGCGTACACGCGCCGGCCCTCGGGCACGCTCGGACGGGCGCGGGCAGGGGGTCGTTTCGACTTGAAGAGTCTCGCGATCATCGGGTCATTTATCCATGCGGAAACGCCGCCCTATATGGGGCAGCGCACCGTTCATGCAACCTATAGGAGGACGTTGGTCAGTCGCGCGTCGTCGTCGTGCGGTCGGTCACGACGACGGGGTCGTTGCCCAGCGCCTCGTCATGGACGACGCGTTCGTGGACGACCGTACGGTCGGCCTGTTCCTTGCGCGCGGCGCGATACGAATCGAGGCTCGAGCGCGTGTTGCCATAGGCGAACAGGACGAGGAAACCGCCGGCGATCGCGATATTCTTGAGGAAGTTGGCCTGCTGCATCGGATCGCCGAAGTCGTTGTGGAAGAACAGTGCGGCGACGATGCAGAATCCGGCGAGCAACAGCGAGGTCAGCCGCGTCATGAAACCGATCAGGATGAAGATGCCCGCGATCAGCTCGAACAGCCCGACGCCCCATGCCATCGGGAGGAAGCCCATCGACGAGAGGTAGGGATTGCTCGCGATGTAGCTGTTGGTCGCCTCGGGGCTCATCAGCTTGCCGATGCCCGACAGGATGAAGATCAGCGACAGGCCGATCCGGCCGATAAAGGCGAAAAGCGTTCCGAGTGCAGCCATAATGTCTCTCCCTGTTGCGATCCTTCTGCCTGTGTAACGACTTGGCCCGCATTCGGTTGCGTCGAGACCCGGCAGCCGTCTTTAGAGCTTGGGCAGCGTCACCCCCTGCTGGCCCATATATTTGCCCGCGCGGTCGGCATAGCTCGTCTCGCACGGCTCGTTGCCCTTGAGGAACAGGAACTGGCAGGCGCCTTCATTGGCATAGATTTTCGCGGGCAGCGGCGTCGTGTTGGAAAATTCGAGCGTCACATGTCCCTCCCAGCCGGGTTCGAGCGGGGTCACGTTGACGATGATCCCGCAGCGCGCATAGGTCGACTTGCCAAGGCAGATGACGAGCACGTCGCGCGGTACGCGGAAATATTCGACCGTGCGTGCGAGCGCAAAGCTGTTCGGCGGGATGATGCAGCAATCGGTCTTGCGGTCGACGAAGCTGTTGGGATCGAAATTCTTCGGATCTACGATCGACGAATCGACGTTGGTGAAGATCTTGAACTCGTCGGCGACGCGCGCGTCGTAACCGTAGGACGACAGGCCGTAGCTGATGCAGCCGTTGCGCCGTTGCGCCTCGACGAACGGCTCGATCATCGCGTGTTTCGTGGCCTGCTCGCGGATCCAGATGTCGGAAAGAATGCTCAAATCACGTGTCTCCGGTCAGGCGAAGCCCAGGTCGGCGGGGCCGAAGGGCAGGGGAAGAAGGTCGGACAGGCGGTGCGTCTCGAGCGTCGCTCCGTCGGCCGAGGCGCAATGGACGATAAGGTCTCGGCCGGCGAGCTGCCCCGCCTCGTTGAGCACCTGGCGGCAACGGCCGCACGGACGCACCGGCGCGGCGCCGCTGATCGCGCCATCGGTGAGCACGCCGCCGACGATGCCGATCTCGACGACCCGGCGCAGCTGGCCCGCGGCGTTGGCGCTGGCGAGCGCTACCGTCTCTGCACACAGTGTCAGGCCGTAGCTGGCGTTCTCGAAATTGCAGCCCGACACGATCTCGCCATCGTCGAGCAGCAAGGCGGCGCCGACGCCGAAGCGCGAATAGGGGGCGTGCGCATGGGCCGCGGCGGCGCGCGCCGCATCGATCAGGCGGGCGCGATGGGCATGGCGGTCGGTCGGGCGATCGGACTGAGTCATGGCCCGGGATAAACCACATTCCAGCGCACCGCGCCATCCACCCCGTCGATCCTTGCCCAGTCGCTCGCCTGCCACAGCGCCCAGTGGCGCGCGGCGTAGTCGGGTTCGCGAAAATCGCCGATTACCCCGACGCTGCGTTCGAACGCGGCGCTGACATGATAGGCCTCCTCGAATTCGGCGTCGGGCATCAGCATCATCGGCAGGCCGGCATGCGCCTCGGCCTGGGCAAGGAAGGTGGTCAGTTCGCTCAGCACCAGCGCGCGGGTCGGGCGGCGCGCGCAGCCGGCGAAATCGAGCCGCACGATCGGCGGCAACATGCCCTGATCGCGCGGTACGTAGCGCGCGAAATTGGCCGCCTGCTCGCTCGCCATCGCGCACAGCGCGTAGTGATGCACCGCGCCGTAGCGCAGGCCGGCGGCGCGCGCCTTGGCGCGGTTGGCGCCGTAATTCGCATCGTGGAGCCTGGCCCCGTCGCTCGCGTCGAAATAGGCGAAATCGACGCCGGCCGCATGCAGCCGCCCCATCGCGATGTCGCCGTTGGCCTCGCCCAGCGTCGCGCCCTGGACCGGATAGGAGGCGCGGTCGGGACGCCATTGCCCGGCATAAAGGTATGCCGCCAGCAGCGCCGCGCCGAGCAGAACCGCGACAACGATCAGCCAGCGCTTCGCGCGGCGCGTGACGGTCATGGCCGGCGCCCCGTCATCGGATGTGGAGGACCGAGATCAGCGTGAACAGCCGCCGCGCGGTGGCATGATCGATCGCGATCTTGCCTTCGAGTCGCTCGCGCAGCTTCTCGGCGGCGCTGTCGTGGATGCCGCGCCGCGCCATGTCGACCGTCTCGACGCGCGCCGCGCCGCCCTGCGCAATCGCCTGGTAATAGGATTCGCAGATCGCGAAATAGTCGCGGATCGTCCGCTGGAAGCCGCCGAGCGCGAGGATGACGGTCTCGAGCGGCGTCGCGTCCTCGCCTGCGATCGCCATCGTCAGCCGCCCCTCGCGGACCGACAGGCTCAGTCGATACGGCCCGTCATGACCCTGTTTGACGCTGCGGCACGGCGCGAAGCTGTTGTGTTCGAGCAGGTCGTACATCGCGACGCTGCGCTCGCGCTCGATATCGGCGTTGCGGCGCAGGATCGATGCATCGTCGAGATCGATGGCGATAAGGCGGTGCTGGCTCACAGCCGCCTCATGCCGCGTGCGGCTGCGCCCCGCAAGGGTGCGCTGCCGGGCAGACGGAGCGAACGCGCGGCAATGCGTCCCACTTATCCACAATCGCTCCACAGGCGGGGCGACGGCCTTGCATCGGACGGGCGAGGCGCGCGATAGAAGGATCATGATTGCCCCAGCCAACGATATCGTCAGCCTCGCGACGGACAACACGACGACCGACGCCGAAGTGCGCGAACTGCCGCACAATATCGAGGCCGAGGCCGCGCTGATCGGCGCGATCCTGATCGACAACCGCGTTGCCGAGGACCTTCCCGTGCCGCTCAACGCGGTGCATTTCTTCGAACCGTTGCACGGCCGCATCTTCACCCAGCTGATGACGTTGCTCGACCGCAATATGACCGTCACGCCGGTGACGTTGAAACCGTTCTTCGAGGCCGACGAGGCGATGAAGGCGGTTGGCGGGACGGGTTATCTCGCGCAACTGACCGGCTCGGGCGCTGGCCTGATCGGTGCGCGCGATTTCGCCCAGCAGATCTTCGATCTCGCGCTGCTGCGCGAGCTCGTCTCGGTCGGGCGTCAGCTCGTCAGCGACGCGATGGACACGAGCGAATCGGTCGATCCGCGCGGCCAGATCGAGGAGGCCGAAAGCGCGCTCTACCGCGTCTCGGGCGGCGACATGGAGCTGGGCGCGGTCAAGAGCTTCGCGCAGGCGACGACCGAGGCGGTCAAGATCGCCGAGCGCGCGCTTAATTCGGGCGGCCATCTCTCGGGCATCACCACCGGCCTGACCAGCATCAACCAGAAGATCGGCGGCCTGCACGGCTCCGACCTCTTGATCCTCGCCGGCCGTCCCGGCATGGGCAAGACCGCGCTCGCCACCAACATCGCATTCAATGCCGCGCAGCGCTTTCGCCGCGACGAGGACGACGGGATCGAGCGCGAGAAGAACATGGGCGCCAAGGTCGCCTTCTTCAGCCTCGAAATGTCGGCCGACCAGCTTGCGACGCGCATCCTTGCCGAGCAATCGGGAATTTCGGGCGAGGCGCTGCGCATGGGCAAGATCAGCCGCGACGACTTCCAGTCGCTGAGCCGCGCGTCGCAGGACCTGCAGACGCTGCCGCTGTTCATCGACGACACCCCCGCGCTGACGATCGCCGCGCTGCGCACGCGCGCCCGGCGGCTCGCGCGGCGCCACGATATCGGTCTGGTTGTCGTCGATTACCTCCAGCTGCTCCAGGGTTCGGGCAAGGCGAACGACAATCGCGTCAACGAGATTTCGGAAATTTCGCGTGGCCTCAAGACGCTCGCCAAGGAGCTCGAAGTGCCGGTGCTCGCGCTGTCGCAGC
>CAZHWG010000086.1:0-6768 GCA_964535925.1 uncultured Sphingorhabdus sp. | reverse complement strand
CGCGCCGGCATCCTGCATCACCTGCAGGACGACAGAGGCGCGGTCGATCGCGGCCTGCGCGTCGGCGGTCGGCGAATAGCGCGAGGGCGCCTTGACGAGGCCCGCGATGATCGCTGCCTCCTCGAGGCTCAGCTCGTGCGCCGAGTGTCCGAAAAAGCGCCGCGATGCCGCATCGACGCCATAGCTGCCGCCGCCGAAATAGACCTTGTTGAGATACAGTTCGACGATCTGCGACTTGGAGAATTTCCATTCGAGCGCGAACGACAGCACCGCCTCGTTGACCTTGCGGCCCAGCGAATAGCTGTTGGTCAGGAACAGGTTACGCGCGACCTGCTGAGTGATCGTCGATGCGCCCTGCCAGCGACGGCCCGATCCGCGCCGTTCCCACGCGGTATAAACCGCGCGCGCCATGCCGACGGGATCGATCCCGAAATGGCTGTAGAACCGGCGATCCTCGACCGCGACCATCGCGTCGGTCATCACCGGGGGGAGCTCGTCGAGCGACATCCACTGGCCGTAATTGGGACCCATCGAGACGATCACCGTGCCGTCATTGGCGCGGATGCGGATCGTCTGTTCGTTCTTGGATTGCTTGAGCGCCTGGTAATCGGGCAGCTGGTTGGCCGCGATCGCGACCCAGGTGGCGAGCGCCACGGTACCGATCAGCGCGAGCGCGAGACCGCCCTTGACGATCCGCCGCAGCCAGTCGCGCCAGGTCAGCGGTTCACCCTTGGCGGGGTTCGATTTGGGGCGACCGCCGGTCGCCTTGCGCTTGGCCATTCAGTTCCCCTGGGCGGCAGCATTGCGCCCGGTCCCGACCGGCGCGTTGGCTCGCAACGGGTTTACGATAGCTGAACGCACGAAGGAAGAGGCTTGCCGCTAGGCCTCGGGGTCGAGGTCGAGCGAGGTCGAATTGATGCAATAGCGCAGGCCCGTTTCGCCTGGCCCGTCGGGAAAGACATGGCCGAGATGCCCGTCGCACGTCGCGCAGCGCACCTCGACGCGGCGCATGCCGTGGCTGTCGTCGACATTCTCGACGACGACGCCGTCGGCGGCGGGGCTGGTGAAGCTCGGCCAGCCAGAGCCGCTGTCATATTTGGTCTCGCTGGTGAACAGCGGCGCGCCGCAGCCCTTGCAGCGATAGACGCCCGGCGTCTTTTCGTCGGTATAGGCACCGGCAAAGGCGCGCTCGGTGCCCGCCTCGCGCAACACATGATACTCTTCGGGGGTGAGTTCGGCACGCCATTCGGCGTCGGTTTTCTGAATCTTTTCCATGACGCGAATGTGGGACACCCGGACCGCGCATGCAAGGTGCTCAGGCGATCCGCGTGGCCCGCGCGAGACCGCGTGGCAGCGCGGGAAGCCACCGCGCCGCCCTTACCCCGACCTGCGCCGCGCGTGGATGTTCGGCGGCGCGCCACGCCGCGCCCGCGATGCGCATCGGCCGCGCCGCACTGCGCGCGAAGCCGGCTTGGTAGGATTCCGCCGCGTCCGCCCCGCCGCGCAGCAACGCTGCGACGGCATCGCGCGCCGAGGCGAGCGCGATGCCGATGCCCTCGCCTGCCAGGCTCGGGATCACCGCCGCCTGGTCGCCGACGCGAAAGCGGCCCGGCTCGGTGCCGTGCGCGATAAAGCCATAGGGCACCGAGGCGATCGCATCGGTCGCACCAAGGTCTGCAACATGCGCCAATCGCTCGCCGAGGCGCGGGTTGTCGGCGCCGAGCTTCGCAAACAACGCCGCCGGGCTGCCGCCCGCCTCGCCCAGCAACGACTTGCGCACCGCCATGCAGATATTGCCGCCGCCGTCTTCCTGACGGACGATCCCGGCATAGCCGCGGTCGAACAGGTGCAGCTCGATACCGTCGCCGACCAGCGCGGCGAGGCCCTCCGAGGGTTCGGCGCGGACGCGCAGGCCGAGGACGGGATCGTTGGCGATCCTGTCGGGCATCGTCCGTCGCGTACCGGGCAGCTCGTGCTTGCCCGTCGCGAGGATCAGCGCGTTCGGGTTTAGCATTCCCGCCGCGCCGCAATCGATCCGCCCATCATCGCCGATCCCGCGCACCTTGACGCCAAGTTCGATGCGCGCGCCGAAAGCGGCTGCACGATCGAGCATCAGCATATCGAGCCGATGGCGAGACACGCCCATCGCGGCATGCGGCAGGCGCGATGTCGCTTTGCGCTCGTCCGCGAACAGCGCGAGGCGCGTAACGCGCTGCCCGCCCAGCGCTTCGCTCGCGATGCCGAGCGCCTCGAGCTGCTGCAAAGTCCGCCAGCTCAGGAATCCGCCACAGATCGCGTCGCCGATTGCGCGCTGGCGTTCGACCAGATGGACCTCGGATCCGGCGCGCGCGAGGGCGATCGCCGCCGCCGAACCCGCCGGACCGCCGCCGATGACAACGACCGGATCGCCAATCATTTGAGCCGCTCGACGCACAGCCGAAAGGGAAAGCGCCGGACGATCTTGGCTGCGTTTTCGAGCCCCGCCCGCGCCAGCATCGCGCGCCATTCATGACGGCGAAAGCTGCGCGCGATCGACAGCTGGCCGTCGGCGCGGACGATATTGTCGACGCGCATCAGCCGCGCCAGCCAGGGGAAACCGAGATAGGCAAGGCGGTGGCGGTGGAGGTCGTTGACCATCCAGCCGAGCGCCGCTTCGCCTTCCATGAACTCGAGGAAATTGTCGCGCTCGCCATCGGACATGTGGTGCGTGACGAGGCTCGACAGCACGATGTCCCAGCCCCAAGGTCCATTGGCGCCCGCAAGGTCGCGATAGTCGCCGGTGCGCCAGTCGATCGTCATGTCGGGGGGCGTCGCCGCGCGCGCGCTTGCCGCGCTCTTGGTGTTGAGGTCGATGCCGACAAGCGTGACGTCCTGGCCGCGCCGCGCCGCCCAGCGCGCGATCCGGCGCAGCATGTCGCCCTGGCCATAGCCGACGTCGAGGATGCGCCACGGTGTCGCGCGCGCATGGCGGACATGCGCCGCATCGAGAAACGCCAGTGTCGCGCGCGGTGCCATCGTCACCGCGTTGACCCGCGCGAGATCGCGCAGCACCCTGTCGTAGCGCGCGACCGGCAGGTCGGCGGCGTCCATCTGCTCTTCGGCGATATGACGCTGCGTCAGAGGTGCGAACGGGTTCATGGACGTCACCCCGGCAGTTCGAACGCCAACCCCTCGACCGCGACGCCGGGGCCGAAGGCGAGCGCGACGCCGCGACCGGTGCGGCGCTCGGCGATCATGCGGGCAAGGACGAACAGGACGCTCGCAGAACTCATATTGCCATAAGCGGCAAGCACCGCGCGGCTGTCGTCGAGCGCGTGCTCGGACAGGTCGAGCCCGCGCCCGACCGCGTCGAGGATCGACCGCCCGCCGGGATGAATCGCGTAAAGCTCGGGCGGCGTGTCGCCGATCAGCTGCGCGCGGACCGCGGGGTCCTGGAGCCCGTCGTGCAACCGTCGCGGCACCGCGCCCGAAAGCTCCATCGAAAACCCGGCGTCGCCGATGTGCCACTGGATCAGCTCCTCGCCGCCGGCGAGGGCCAGGCTGGCGGGATCGCCGAGCCGCATCGCGTCGGCCGGCGCGGCATCGTCGGACGTCAGCAGCGCGGCGGCGGCGCCGTCGCTGAACTGGAGCATCGCGAGCAGCCGTTCGATTTCGTCGGTCGGCGTCAGGTGCAGCGACGACAGCTCGACCGCGACGACGAGGACGCGCGCGCCAGGCTCGGAGCGCACGATATGGCGCCCGGTCCGCAAGGCGGTGATCCCGGCGTAGCAGCCCATGAAGCCGATGAAGGTCCGCTCGACCCCGGCATCGAGGCCGAGTTCGCGCGCGATGACCTGGTCGATGCCCGGCGCGACGAAGCCGGTGCAGCTGGCAACGACAAGATGGGTGATTCCGTCCAGCTCGACGCGGCGCGCCAGGTCGGCGATCGCGGCGAGCGCGAGCTGCGGCGCGAAGCGGCCATAGGCGGCCATCCGCGCGGCGGTGCCGGGCAGCGGATCGCAATCGTAAAACCCGCCTGGCGCAACCGGCGAACCGCCATCATCGCCATATGGCAGCACCGACCAACGCCGTTCGATGCCCGATCGCGCGGCCATGCGTTCGAACATCGCGCGGTGACGCTTGTCGCCGGCGTGCGCGCTCGCCCAGTCGATGAACGCGCCGTGCACCTCATGCTTCGGAACCGCGGTGCCGAGTCCATGGGCGGCGATGGTAACGGATTGGGTCATACGGGCCTTCCCGCGCGTCGCGCTGGGCGTGGGGTGTCGGAGACATACCCTGCGGACGTCCCGTCGAATGATGTCGGCCGGAACCCCATCAATGCCATCTGGCGATGGCGGTTGCAGCGATCAAGGGCGCGTTACGCCGGCGCGGCCCGCGCGGCGGTTCGCTTCGTGAGCCATTGCGACGAGCAGTTGCCGCATCAGCACACCACCCGGGCTGGAGCGCGCCTTGATCGCGCGTTCGGTCGCCTGCAGCCGTTCGACGATCCGCGCGGTCGCCTCGGTATCCCAGATCGCCAGCTGTCGGGCGACGCTCGCCTGCTCCTTGAAGAAGACGCTGCGATCGCGCGCGACCTCGCCGGGCGAGCGGCCGCCGTCGACCGCGGCGCGCAGCCGCGCAAGCAACCGGGCCCGATTGCCCATCGCGCGAATCAGGCGGATCTCGTTGAGGCCGGTCGCTTCGATGCTCTCGATCATCGCGCGGAGGTCGGCGACGCGGCCGCCCAGCGCGACGTCGATGCTGCGCGCGATATCCTCTTCGTGCGTCTCGGCGCCGAGCGCGATCAGCGCATCGGGGGTCAACGTCTTGGGTTCGGCGGGCGATGCGTCGAGATAGAGCGCGAGCTTTTCGAGTTCCTGCGCGAGCACCAGCCGGTCGCCTGCAACCATGTCGACGAGCAGGCGTCCGACATCGCCTTCGAAGCGCAGCCCGAGCGGACCGGCGATATCGCGCGCGACTTTTTCGAGCTCGCGGCCCTCGGGGGGATAATGGATCGTCGCCATCGCCAGCCGCGATCCTTCGGCGAGCTTCATCAGCTTCGATCGCGCCGACACGCCGGGCCCGACCGCGACGACGGGGTTGCCCGCCTGCGGTGCCTCGAGCAGCGCGGTGACCGCCGCGACGCAGTCGTCGCCCGCTCCGGCAATACTCAGTTCGATATAGCGCGGCCCGCCGAACAGCGCGATCGAGGCGGCCTCGTCGGCGAGCCGTGCGGGATCGGATTTCAGCGTCGGCGAATGGATGTCGACGCGTTCGGGCGCTTCGCTCGACTGCGCCTTGATCGCCTCGCCGAGCGCCCGCGCGCCCGCGATCGAGGCGGCGGCGTCGGGGCCGGTCAGCAGGTAGAATCGTATCGCGCCGTCGGGGCGGGCGAGCGCGCGCGCCATTTCGGGCGGCTTGACCTTCACGGTGACTTGGCCGCGGCGTCCATGTTGCGCGCATAGATGGCGAGCCGCGCGACGATCTGGTCGGCAATCATTTCAGCGAGGCGTTCGAGCGCGCTGTCTTCGGCGGCGATCGTCGCATATTCCGAGGACACGACATCGATCCCGGCGTCCGAACTGGCGGTTGCGTCGAGCACGACCTCGCCATTGGTGCTGTCGGTCAGCTGGTAGCGCGCGCGCAGCGTCCGCCGCTCGCGCGTCACCGCATTGTCGCGCCGCACGCCGTAGCCGGTGATGTCGTCGTCGAGCGTGACGATCAGGCGATAGCGCTGCGACGATCCACCATCGAGCGCGTCGAGCCGCTGCGCCAGCGCATTGTGCACCAGCCAGCCCGCGCGCCCCTCGATCGGCGCGATCTTGACGTCGGCCAGCCCTCGGGCGACCGCACCTTGCGTGCCGCCGGCGTAGAGCGGCGTCAGGCTGCAACCACCGAGTAGCAGCCCGAACATGGCCAGCGGCAGCAGCACGGGCGCACAGCGGCGCGTCACAGGACGATATTGACCAGACGGTCGGGCACGACGATCACCTTCTTGGGGACAGAGTCGCCAACATAGGCGACGATCTTCTCGCGCGCCATCGCCGCCGCTTCGATGTCATCCTTGGGGGTGCCCTTGGGCAGTGTCATCGTGTCGCGCAGCTTGCCCATCACCTGAATCGCGATCGTCGCCTCGTCATCGACCAGCAAGGCCGGATCGGCAACCGGCCACGGCGCGTCGGCGATCAGGCCGCGCTCTTCGTTTCTGGCTTGGCCCATCGTCGCCCAGGCTTCCTCGGCGAGATGCGGCACCATAGGCGCGACGAGTTTCGCCAATACCGTGATCGCCTCGTTGCGCGTCGCCGAGGGCTGCGCCTTTTCGATCGCGTTGGCGAGCTCGTAGAGCTTCGCCACCGCCTTGTTGAATGCCAGCGCGGCGATGTCATCGCCGACTCCCGCGATCGTCCGGTGAAGCTTCTGAGCGAGCGGCTTGTCGGTTCCGCCGCCGTCCGCGCTGTCCTGGCTGCCGAACAGTCGCCACAGTCGCTGGACGAAGCGCCACGCGCCCTCGATCCCTGCCTCGCTCCACGGCAGGTCGCGCTCGGGCGGCGAATCGCTGAGCATGAACCAACGGACCGCATCGGCGCCGTACTGGTCGACGATCGGCAGCGGATCGACGGTGTTCTTCTTCGACTTCGACATCTTCTCGACGCGGCCCGGCGTGACCGGTGTTCCGTCGACTATGCGTGTCCAGTCGGCGCCGTTGCGCTTGACTTCGCCCGGGCTCAGCCAGCTGCCGTCGCCCGCCTTGTACGTCTCGTGCGTCACCATGCCCTGCGTGAACAGCCC
>CAZHWG010000085.1:0-6921 GCA_964535925.1 uncultured Sphingorhabdus sp. | reverse complement strand
CCCGAAGCGCTCGGCGAGGACGAACAGGGCCCGCTCAAGCTGGCGATCGTCGGACGGCCCAATGCGGGCAAGTCGACGCTGATCAACCGCATCCTCGGCGAGGAACGGCTGATCACCGGTCCCGAGGCGGGGATCACGCGCGATTCGATCAGCATCGACTGGCTGTGGGAGCATGACGGGCAAAGCCGCGAGGTCCGCCTGATCGACACCGCGGGCATGCGCAAGCGCGCGCGCGTCCAGGACAAGCTGGAGAAGCTGTCGGTTGCCGACGCGCTCCATTCGATCGATTTCGCCGAAGTCGTCGTGCTGCTGCTCGATTCGACCAAGGGACTCGAGCTGCAGGACCTCAAAATCGCCGACCGCGTTCTCGAAGAAGGCCGCGCGCTCGTCATCGCGCTCAACAAATGGGACGTCGCCGAAGACGGCAGCAAGCTCTACCAGGGCGTCCGCGCCGCGCTCGAAGAAGGCCTGGCGCAGGTCAAGGGCGTGCCGCTGCTGACGCTGTCGGGCGCGACCGGCAAGGGCATCGACACGCTGCTCCAGGCCGCATTCGAGACGCGCGACGCATGGTCGAAACGGATCACGACCGGCCAGCTCAACCGCTGGCTCGAGCGCGCGCTCGAGGCCAATCCCCCGCCCGCCCCCAAGGGCAAGCGGATCAAGCTGCGCTATGCGACGCAGGCCAATACCCGCCCGCCGAGCTTCGTCGTATTCGGCACCCGAGTCGACGAACTGCCCGAAAGCTATCGCCGCTATCTGATCAACGGATTGCGTCGCGAGCTGGGGCTGGGCGCGGTGCCGGTGCGGCTGACTCTGCGCGCGCCGAAGAACCCGTTCGACAAGAAATCGGGCGACTGACAAACGCGCGATTCCGGGGCCCGAGTAACGCCCCATTAACCCAGTTTCGGTAAGGCCACAGCTGGATCGACGCACGCCTGCGCCGTAGACGGGGAAGCTATATGGGCACAGAGCCCGAACAACTGGTCGACTGGACCGTCTATCGTGCCGCACGCTCGGGCCTCGGCGGCGGCTTTGTCCGCATCCTCGGCTATTTTCGCGAGGACGGCACCAAGTCGGTCGCCGCGATCGAGCAGGCAATGCGCGAGAAGAACGCCGCCGCGTTGGTCCTCCCGTCGCATACGCTCAAGGGCGAATCGCGACAGTTCGGTGCCGACCAACTCGCCAGCCTGGCCGAGGATATCGAGATGTTCGCGCGCGAATGCGTCGAGGATCGCAGCCCGCCCGACGAATATCTGGAGAAGGTGGTCGCGCTGCGCCCGCTGTTCGAAGAGACGCTCGACGCGCTCGAGACCGAGGCCAACCCGCTGGTCCAGCGCCAGCGCCCCAGCTTCGGCAGTGCGGCGGCGACCAACCAGATCTTGCGCGGCTGATCGAACGCCGCTCGGGCGATCAGTCCTTGATCGGCTGCGATTGCAGCTGGATGTAGTTTTCGAGTCCCATGCGCTCGATCAGGTCGAATTGTTTTTCGAGCTCGTCGACATGGTCTTCCTCGCTTACCAGGATATCGGCGAAGAGCTCGCGGCTGCCATAGTCGCGGACTTGCTCGCAATGCTCGATCGCGTCGCGCAGCAGCGGGATTGCCTCGTTCTCGACCGCCAGATCGGCATGCAAGATCTCCTCGACCGTCTCGCCGATGCGCAGGCGCCCCAACGCCTGAAAATTCGGCAATCCGTCGAGAAACAGGATGCGCTCGGCGAGCCGATCGGCATGCTTCATCTCGTCGATCGATTCTTGCCGTTCGAATTCGGCCAGCCGGGTGATACCCCAATTGTCGAGCAGGCGATAATGCAGCCAATACTGGTTGACCGCTGTCAGCTCGTTCTTGAGCGCATCGTTGAGAAATTCGATGACCTTGTCGTCGCCCTTCATCGCCTGTCTCCTCTTGTGTCAGGCCATCAGGCTAGGCGTGCGATGCTGGCGAAACAAGGACCGATGCGGCGAGAAGCGGGAGAAATCAGCGTTTTTCGCCGCTGCTATTGCTAGGCGCTCGCACGCTCCTGCGCGATAATGCCTCGCGCGAACGGAATGCACTGGCCGCATTTGGGGCGGCGGCCGCCGATGCTCGCATAGGCGCTCGTCGGACACACCGCGCCGCCGCGAATCGCCTCGCGCAAATCCTTTTCCTTGATGGCGTTGCAGATGCAGACGATCATGAGCGACTCCTTGTGGGATCGCCCTAGCCTAACTGCTAATGGTTCGCAATAGGCGTCTTTCGCATCGGCTGGAGCCGCCACCGCGACAGGCTGCGCCAGAGCCATTCGAGCGGCCCGTAGTGGAAGCGTTCGAGCCATGGCTTCGACCAGGCCAGCATCGCCGCCCACATGCCGATGACGAACAGATAGAGGCCGGCGCGACTGACATCGCCGTACAGACCAAACCCATAGCCGTAGAAAATCGTCGTCATGACGACAGAGGTCGTCAGATAGTTGGTGAACGCCATCCGTCCGGTCGCGGCCAGCCGCGCGACCGTGTCCGAGCCGATATGCTTACCGACGAGCAACATGACGAGTGCAGCCCAGCCCATCGTCAGGACGACGTCGAAGGGCATCGACCAGACGAGCGACGTGCCGAAAATGACAAACGCATCATAGCCCGATGCGACCTGGTACCAGGCCAAGGCGACTAGCGCCGGAACCGCGATTCCGAAACAGGTGAGCACCCATTTGCGATAGCGTTCTGGGCTCCAGCCGCCCGTCAGCATGCCCGATTTGAACAGCGCCATGCCGATCAGCATCAGGCCGAGCGTTTCCAGCCCGACCTGGATGAAGGACGTGGCCGGCTGCCAGGTCTTGTCATAGAGCCGCTCGCCCATGATGTCGGCGTACGAACCGTTGAAATGGGCCAGGTCGCGCTCCACGCGTTCGGGCGAGGCGCCGAAAAAGCCTTCGATCTCCTCGAGCCCCCCGGCCAGCTGGTCGTTCATCGCCTCGGGCGGGAGCTGTCCGCCGGCCGCCATCTGCAGGAACACCGCCTGCGATCCCATGAACAGGAACGATACCGCCAGGAACCCGATCGCCCAGCGACGCAGCGCCTTGACCGACAGGTTGCGGAACAGGAACAGGATCGCGCCGCACATTGCGTAGAGCGCCAATATGTCGCCCCACCAGATGAAATAGAAATGGATGAGGCCGAATATCAGCAGCCAGAACATGCGCGAATAATGCGCCGCTGCGGGCCGCCGCGCGGTCGCCATCGCACGCTCGATAACGAGCAAGGTCGAGGCGCCGAACAGCATCGAGAACAGGCCGCGCATCTTCGAATCGACGAAGACGAAGTTGAACGCCCAGACGAGCCAGTCGATGCCGGTATCACCGCCGAATGCGGTCGGATTGAAATAGGTCCCGCCGGGTGCGGCGAAACCGTAGATGTTCATCGCCAATATGCCCATCACAGCAAAGCCGCGCGTCGCGTCGAGCCCGGTATAGCGCTCGAGCATGCCTTGGCCGGCTGCTGCACGGACCTCTGGCGGCGTCGTGGTGGCCATTTTGCTTCCCCTCCCCTGATCGGCCATTTCGGCGGCCTGTATTAAGCCAATACTACAGCCACGAGGCGATGCGGTCCAGCGGCTTCTTGTGTGTTGCGTGGAGCGGGATCGTCGCACCGTCCGCGACCTTCCCGACGACGAGGACCATCATCGGTTTTTCCGACGCCGGGCGGTTGCACAGCGCGTTGAGGAACTTCATCGGGTTGGGCGTGTGCGTCAGCGTCGCAAGGCCCGCCGCGTGGAGCGCGGCGATAAGGAAGCCGGTGGCGATGCCGACGCTTTCGGTGACGTAGTAATTCTGCTTGTCGTCCCCCGGTTCGATCCCGCCGCGACGCTGGCCGAAGATGCAGATGAGGTAGGGCGCGGTTTCGAGATAGGGCTTGTCGTCGTCGGTGCCGAGCGGGGCGAGCGCGTCGATCCACTCCTGCGATGCCTTGCCGGCATAGAATTCGCGCTCCTCGACCTCGGCAGCTTCGCGCAGCGCGCGTTTCTTCGCCGCGCTTTCGATCACCGCGAAATGCCACGGCTGGTGGTTGGCCCCCGACGGCGCTGTACCGGCGGCAAGTATCGCCTGCTCGATCACCTCGCGCGGCACGGGCGCGTCGGAGAACATCCGGCAGCTGTGGCGCGTGGCGATCGCGTCGCGGAAGGCGCTGGCGCGCGCGATGCGGTCTTCGTCGGAGAGGTCGGGCAGGGCCTCGTAGGGAACGGTCGCGTGGTCTTTCATGCCAAGGGAAGTGCCACGGAATGCATCGCACAGTCCATCCCGTCGACCGCCAGGTGCCACAGCGCCCCCAGGCCGAAGGCGCGCGTCCACCAGCGGGGGATCGCCAGCATCAGCACGTAGGCGGTCGCGGCTTCCCAGCCGTGCAACAGGTGGAAGCCGATGCTGCAGCGGCCCGGATCGAAGATCGGATCGGCGAACAGGTGGTCGAGATCGATGAGGTTGGCGGCCAGCATCACCAGCCCCGGCCACTTCCATCGCTCACGCCAGATCAGCCACGCGAAGGCGAAGGGCACGAGGAAATGGCCGCCATAGTGCACGAAGGCCTGCAAGAGAGTCATGCAGTGCCAACGCGCGCGGTGTTCGCGCGCTTCATCGTCGTGCGGGAACGACGGTCAAGTGATGCGGTCTGGTCACGAGGCAACGATGCCGCCCTAAGCGAGCGCGGCGTCGCTGCCCATCAGCGTGGGGAAGAAGGATTCGTGGGCCTTGCGTAGCGCGTCGAGAGCGATTTCGCTGCCCGACACAGTGATCGTCGCGCCTCCAGTGGCACCGATACGCGCAACGAAAATGCCCGCAGCCTTGGCGGCGGTCGTTACCGCTTCGGCGTCGTCGGTCGCGACGATGAAGCGCGCCTGATCCTCGCCGAACAGGATAGCGGCAGGATTGGGCACCTCGGGCAAGTCGAGCGTGGCGCCCTGGCGACCGGCCAGCGCCATTTCGGCTATGGCGACGAGCGCGCCGCCATCCGAACAGTCGTGCACGGCGTTGACGATGCCGCGCGCGACAAGATCGCGGACGAAGTCGCCGTGGCGTGCCTCGATCGCCAGGTCGACCGGCGGCGGCGAACCGTCCTCGCGACCGTGGCATTCGCGCAGCCAGAGCGACTGGCCGAGCTGTCCGGCGGTATGGCCGATGAGCAGCACCGCATCGCCCGCATTCTTGAACGCGATCGTCGCCATGGTGTCGATGTCCTCGAGCACGCCGATCGCGCCGATCGCGGGGGTGGGCAGGATCGCGCTGCCGCCGCCGGTCGCCTTGCTCTCGTTGTAGAGGCTGACGTTGCCCGACACGATCGGCATGTCGAGCGCGATGCACGCCTCGCTCATGCCTTTCAGGCAGCCGGTCAGCTGCGCCATGATCTCGGGGCGCTCGGGGTTGGCGAAGTTGAGGCAGTTGGTCGTCGCGAGCGGCTTGGCGCCGACTGCGCTGAGGTTGCGATACGCCTCGGCGATCGCCTGCTTGCCGCCTTCATAGGGGTCGGCATAGCAATAGCGCGGGGTGCAGTCGGTGGTGATCGCGAGCGCGCGGGTTGTGTCGTGGATGCGCACGACCGCGGCATCGCCGCCGGGACGCTGCAGCGTGTCGGCACCGACCTGCGTGTCGTATTGTTCCCAGATCCAGCGGCGGCTGGCGATGTCGGGGCTGGCCATCAGCTTCAGGAGATCGGCGCCGATGTCGGTACTCTCTGGAATGTCGCCGAGCGGTTTGATGTTGGCCCAGGCCTTGTAGTCCTCGACGCTCATGCTCGGCCGGTCGTAGAGCGGCGCGTCGTCGGCGAGCGGGGCGAGCGGGATGTCGCAGACGACCTCGCCGTGATGCTCCAAGACCATGCGCCCGGTATCGGTGACCTCGCCGATCACCGCGAAGTCGAGCTCCCATTTGGTGAAGATCGCCTCGGCCTCGGCCTCGCGGCCGGGCTTCAGCACCATCAGCATGCGTTCCTGGCTTTCGGACAGCATCATCTCGTAGGCGGTCATGTGCGTTTCGCGCTGCGGCACCGCGTCCATGTCGAGCCGGATGCCGACGCCGCCGGCCGAGGCCATCTCGACGCTCGAGCTGGTCAGGCCCGCCGCGCCCATGTCCTGGATCGCGACGATCGCGTCGGTCGCCATCAGCTCGAGGCACGCCTCGATCAAAAGCTTCTCGGTGAACGGATCGCCGACCTGGACGGTCGGGCGCTTGGCTTCGGCATCCTCGGCGAAATCGGCGCTCGCCATCGTCGCGCCGTGGATCCCGTCGCGGCCGGTTTTCGAGCCGACATAGACGATCGAATTGCCGATGCCGCTCGCGGCCGAATAGAAGATCTTGTCCTGATCGGCGATGCCGACGGTCATTGCGTTGACGAGGATGTTGCCGTCGTAGGCGGGGTGGAAATTGACCTCGCCGCCGACGGTCGGCACGCCGACGCAATTGCCGTAGCCGCCGATGCCGTGGACGACGCCGGCGACGAGGTGGCGCGTCTTGGGGTGGTCGGGCGAGCCGAAGCGCAGCGCGTTCATGTTGGCGACGGGGCGCGCGCCCATCGTGAAGACGTCGCGCAAGATGCCGCCGACGCCGGTTGCCGCGCCCTGGTATGGCTCGATGTACGACGGGTGGTTGTGGCTCTCCATCTTGAAGATCGCGGCGAGCCTGGTGCCATTGGGCCCGGCGCCGATATCGACCACGCCCGCGTTCTCGCCGGGGCCGCAGATGACCTGCGGGCCCGTCGTCGGGAGTTTCTTGAGGTGGAGGCGCGAGCTCTTGTAGCTGCAATGCTCGGACCACATCACCGAGAAGATACCCAACTCGACGATATTGGGCTGACGCCCAAGCGCCTTGAGCACGCGGGCATATTCCGCCTCGCTGAGGCCGTGTTCGGCCACGATCTGCGGCGTGATGGCGGGCGTATCGGTAACGGGATCGGTCATGG
>CAZHWG010000084.1:0-6946 GCA_964535925.1 uncultured Sphingorhabdus sp. | reverse complement strand
GACCGGTCGATGGAGGATATCGCCGCCGACCTCGACGGTGCGCGAACGGTGCGGCCGCCGGTCATCCGCGGCGGCGGCGTAACCGCTCTGGTCGGCATCATCGTCGGCCCGACGACCGTCTGGGGCGAGGTGCGCGAACAGGCCCGCCATCTCGACGTCTCGGCTTTGGTCGAGACGGTACCCGATGCGGTTTCCGAAACCTTTGGCGATGACGGCGTTCGCCTCGCCGGAGCCGATCAATGGTACCCGGCGCTTAACCTGACCCCGCTCGAGGGCCGGATATTTGTCCAGGGTTTTCTGACTGACAATGCCGCGCAGGTGATTAGCCACGGACTTGCCTGGCTCGGCGGCGACTTTCGCAACGGCCCGCACGACGACCTTGGCCATCATGGCGAGGTCGCGGTCGAAGGTTCGGTCGAGATCGGCATGCTCTACGACGGCGAGCGCGGCGAGATCGCCGCGGGCACGAAATTTACTCCCGACACGCTTGACCTTGCATTGCTGGCGACCGACACGCCTTCTCCATGATCAAACTTTTTCACGTCAGCGACATCCATTTCGGCGTCGAAGACCCGATGGCGCACGGCTGGTTCAAGGACTGCGTTGCGCGGGAAAAGCCCGACGGCATCGCGCTGACCGGCGATCTCACGCAGCGCGCCACGCTGGGCCAGTTCGCCGCCGCGACGCGCTGGATCGCCTCGCTCGAAGCGCCGGTCAAGGTCGAGATCGGCAATCACGACATGCCCTATTACGACCCGGTCGAGCGCGCATTTGCGCCCTATCGGCGTTTCCTGACGTTGCAGAATGCCGTCGAACGGTCGATCGACCTGCCCGGCGTCTCGCTCGTCTCGTTGCGCTCTACCTCGCGCGCGCAGTGGCGGACCAACTGGTCGCGCGGGATCATCCGTCCCGCGGCGCTGAGCGAGACGCTGGCCGCGATCGCGGCGGTGCCCAAGGGCGACATGGTCATCGTGTGCACCCACCATCCGCTCGTCGAGACCAACACCAAGGGCGAGGTGCTGACGCGCCATGGCGAAAATGCCCTGTGTGAACTCGCCAAGGCGGGGGTTCACGCGATCCTGACCGGCCATGTCCACGACGCCTTCGACCTCACGCACCCGACCCCCCACGGACCGATCCGGATGATCGGTGCAGGCACGCTGTCGCGACGCGTCCGTTCGACCCCGCCGAGCTTCAACGAGCTGACGATTGAGGACGGTACGATCACCGTGTGCGCGCGCAACGTTGCCGAGCTCGAAACTGCCGCGGTGCAGATCGACGACATCCCGCCCAACGCCGAGCCGCCGCAGCCGGGTGATCGGGTGGCCCCGGCCGCTCCGCTGGTCGAGGATCGCAGCACATAGAAAAAGGGCGGCCCTTCCGGACCGCCCCTTGTTCGTTCGATAGTAGCTCGCGTTAGCGCTTCGAGAACTGGAAGCTCTTGCGCGCCTTGGCGCGGCCGTACTTCTTGCGCTCGACAACGCGGCTGTCGCGGGTCAGGAACCCGGCGGTCTTGATCGTCGCGCGCAGCTTCGGCTCGAACTTGCTCAATGCCTGCGAGATGCCGTGCTTGACCGCGCCGGCCTGGCCCGAAAGCCCGCCGCCCTTGACGGTGGCGACGACGTCGTACTGGCCGCGCCGTTCGGTAATGTCGAACGGCTGGTTGATGATCAGGCGCAGCGTCGGACGGGCGAAGAATTCCGCCTGATCGCGACCGTTGACGGTGATCTTGCCGGTGCCGGGCTTGACCCAGACGCGGGCGACCGCGTCCTTGCGACGACCGGTCGCATAAGCGCGGCCCTGGGCGTCGAGTTCCTGCTCGCGGATCGGTGCGGGAGCGCCGCCGCCGCCGTCGGTCGCGGGATTATACTCGGCAGGGGCCTCGGCCTCTGCAACGGCGGTATCGCCACCGGTCGCAGGTGCTTCTGCCGCGGCAGGCGTGCCGCCGGCGATGTCCTTGAGGTCCGCCAGCGACTGGCGGGTGTCTTCGATCTTGTCGGCCATTATGCGCCCACCTTGTTCTTGCGGTTCATCGAAGCGACGTCGAGCACGGTCGGCTCCTGTCCTTCATGCGGATGCTCGGAGCCCTTGTAGACGCGCAGGTTGCGCATCTGCTGGCGACCCAGGGGGCCGCGCGGGATCATGCGTTCGACCGCCTTTTCGAGGATACGCTCGGGGAAACGACCCTCGAGGATCTTGCCGGCGGGCGTTTCTTTCAGGCCGCCGACATAGCCGGTGTGCTTGTAATAGATCTTCTTCTTCAGCTTATCGCCGGTGAAGCGCACCTTTTCGGCGTTGATGACGATGACGTTGTCACCGCAATCGACGTGCGGGGTGAAGCTCGGCTTGTGCTTGCCGCGCAGCAGGTTGGCGATGATCGTCGCAACGCGGCCGACAACGAGGCCTTCGGCGTCGATCAACACCCAGTTCTTTTCGACCGTCGCGGCATTGGCCGACTTGGTCGTTTTCATCAGCGCCTTCATGGGCCTGAACTCCTCAAAAATGATATCGCTGCCGTCCGACGCTAGCGCCGGGCGGTCAAAACAAACGCCGCCCGGAACGGACGGCGCGTTGTTGAGCCAGCCAATGGCCCTCCACCGCTGCTATGTCAAGCTGGAAGCGGCTTTGCTGGCAGGTATTGGGATACCCTAAGAATCGAGCGGGGTTAATGTCCGCGTTTTTCTGCTGAGCGTCGGGCCGTCGGCGCGACCGGCCGTGTCGTGTTGTTCGATCCGCGTTGCGAGCCCGGTTGCGCGATCGATCGAATAGGCGATCGTGCTGACGACGGCCAAGGCCCGGTTGCCGTTGTCGGTCGGGCGCACGGTACGCGTCGTTTCCTGGATCCGGACGTTCGCGGCGTCGCTGGCGACGATCGCGAGGCTGGTCTTGCCGGTGACCGGGGCATCGGTCAGGTCCCGGCCCCTGGTTTGAAGCTCGGCGGGCGCGTCGGTGACCTGGCTTTGGGCGAATTGCAGAAGCGGGCGGACCTCTTCGAACAGCAGCTGCGTCATCGCCTCGTCGTCGAGTTGCCCCATGCGCGCGACCGCAGCGCGCGCAAGGGCGACGTCGCCGCCATCGGCCCCGTTGCGCGCGATCTCGTCGACCACGCGGTCGAACGCGGCCCGCACTGCGACCGGATCGGCGAGATAGACGGTGCGGCTGTCGGCCGACAGGTGATAGCCGATTGTCATGCCGAGCAGCGGTCGCAGCGCGGCGCGAAAGGCCGCGGCCATCTTGCCAGGGGCATCGGCGGCAACATCGGTCAGCGTAACGGCGAGATGAAACCCGCGTCCCGCGCCGGTGAATTGCAGTCGGTAGCGCCGCGAAAAGGTCAACTCCCCGCCCGACGGGCCGGGCTGCGACTGGTCGATGCGATAGTCGAGCGGACGATCGAGCGGCGGGGCGAAGGGCAGGCTGATCGGGGCGACTGGCGCGGCGGTCGCATCGCCCGCCTCATGCGCGCCCACGGCAGCGGGGGTGCAAACCGCCAGTCCCGCGACCAGGGCGGCGATGGGTATTTTGGCGGCCATCATGCTACCCGGGCGCGGTCGCCGGTCCGGTGCGCGCACAGCGTCGCCGCGACGACCATAAGCGCGGCGACGAGCTGATGCGCGACCGCGATATCGATCAAGACCCCGCTCGTCACCGTCGCGATGCCGAGGCCGATCTGGACGACGAGCAGCGTCTTGAGCGCGATCGGCGCGCCGATCGCGCCGGCGCGCATCGCGCGAAGTGCGAGGACGACGAGCGCGACGGCGGCGACCCACGCCCACCAGCGATGGACGAACTGCACCCAGACGGGACTGTCGACGAAGGCGCCGAGGCCCCATGGCGCAATCGAGGGCAGGAAACCGCCGGCCGACATCGCCGGCCAGTCGGCCGAGGCGTGGCCGGCGTCGAGCCCGGCAGTGAACGCGCCCCACAATAACTGCAGCGCGAAAATACCAAGGGTGATTGCGGCGATCGCGGTCATCCGCGCCGGGCGCGCGGCGGGGTTGCGTGCCAGCGCCCGGAGGTCGGCGGCGGTCCAGACGAGTCCGCCGAGCACGAACAGCGCGGTCATGAGGTGCACCGCGAGGCGATAATGGCTGACGTCGATCCGCCCGACGAGACCCGATTTGACCATCCACCAGCCGATCGCGCCCTGCAGCCCGCCGAGCGCGAGCAGCGCGACCAGCCGCAGGCCATAGCCTTTGGGGTTGGCGCGGCGCAGCGCGAACCAGATCAGCGGCAGTGCGAAGGCGAGGCCGATCACGCGGCCGAGCAGGCGATGGAGCCACTCCCAGAAAAAGATCGCCTTGAACGATGCCAACGACATCGATTGGTTGACCGTCTGATATTCGGTGGTCTGCTGGTACAACGCGAATTCGTGCAGCCAGTCGGCTTGCGACAGCGGCGGCAACGCGCCGGTGACCGGCTTCCATTCGGTGATCGACAGGCCCGATTCGGTCAGCCGGGTAATGCCGCCGACCACCACTATCGCGACGACCAGCGCTGCGACCGCCAGTAACCAACGCGCGAGCTGCAACGGCTGCGCGGCCGTGTTCATCGTCATCGGTTCGATCGGTTGGGCCGCGGTTTGCACGAATGTGCCTTATCGTCGCCAACGCGCGGGGCCAAGTGTTTCCCTGCCGCGACGTGGCGGCGACATTGCCCGGATGATATATTGTAACTTCATTCTTGCCATGGCATAGAGCGCCCAGCACGAAGATCTGACATCGAAGGAACGGCTTTTGCGCCTCGTCATGGCAAAATTGCAGAATGGCGCATTGGCGCCGCTCGCCGACCGCTGGCGACGCAGCCGCTTCGCGCGCAATTTCGATGAGATGGCAATCACCTTGTCGGGCCTGTGCCTCGTCCATTGCGTGCTGAGTGCGCTGCTCCTCGCGATGGTCGCGTCGACCGGCAGCGTCCTGCTCTCTCCGGGGATCCACGAATTCGGCCTCGGCCTTGCCATCCTGTTCGGCGTCGCGAGCCTCGGCCCCGGCCTGATGCGGTCGGACACGCGCACGCCGGGACTGATCGGGCTGATCGGCATCGCGTTGATGGGCATCGGTCTCGTCATGAGCATCGCCTATGATTCGCACAGCGCGGAGATTTTCTTCACCCTGCTCGGCGTGGCGACGGTCGCGCTGGCCCACGGACTCAACGCGACACCCGCCTGCGACTGAGGCGTTCGCGCGGCTTGCGCCAAGCTTGCCGATCGCCGCGTGCGGGCCTAAATGAGTCGCATGGCAAATCCGCAATCTTCCCCGCCGACGGCCACGCATCACGTCCATGGCGGCGCATCGCTCGCCTCGGCGGCGCGCGCATCGCTCGAGGCGGCGGGCGAGCAGTGGACCGAGATGCGCAGCGCGATCTTCGATGCGGTTTCGCACCACGGCAAGCCGGCATCGGCCTATGACATTGCCGACATCGTTTCGACCGCGCGCGGCAAGCGTGTCGCGCCCAACACCGTCTATCGCATCCTCGACCTGTTCGTCGAAACCAACCTCGTCCGGCGAGTCGAAAGCACCAATGCGTTTATCGCCAACGAACATCCCGGTTGCCTGCACGATTGCATCTTCCTGATTTGCGACAATTGCGGGCAGACGACGCATATCGACGACGACAATGCGGCAAGCGGTGTGCGCGAGGCGGCCAAGCGCAAGGGTTTTGCCCCGGCGCGGCCGGTGATCGAAGTGCACGGCCGCTGCGACGATTGCGAGTGACCGGTAGGGCACGGGTTTTCATCGACTTGGCGGATAACCGCCGATAAGGTTGCGGGTATGACCCACCGCCCCGATACTCCATTGCTCGATACGGTCGATGTCCCGGCCGATCTCAGGAAACTCAAACCCGGCCAGTTGCGGCAGTTCGCCGACGAATTGCGCGAAGAGGTGATCTCCGCGGTCTCGGTGACCGGCGGGCATCTCGGCGCGGGACTAGGCGTCGTCGAACTGACCACCGCGATCCACTATGTGTTCAACACGCCCGAGGACCGGCTGGTCTGGGACGTTGGCCATCAATGCTATCCGCACAAGATCTTAACCGGGCGCCGCGACCGCATCCGCACGCTTCGCCAGGGCGGCGGGCTGAGCGGTTTTACCAAGCGCTCCGAGAGCGAGTATGATGCGTTCGGCGCGGCGCACAGCTCGACGAGCATTTCGGCCGCCCTCGGATTTGCCGTCGCCAACAAGCTGACCGGCAAGCCGGGCAAGGGCATTGCGGTGATCGGCGACGGCGCGATGTCGGCTGGCATGGCGTACGAGGCGATGAACAACGCCGAACAGGCGGGCAACCGGCTGGTCGTCATCCTCAACGACAACGACATGTCGATCGCCCCGCCGGTCGGCGGGCTCAGCGCCTATCTCGCCCGCGCGGTTTCCTCGAGCGAATATCTCGGCCTCCGTAGCCTGGCCAAGCGGCTCGCCTCGAAGATCCATCGCCGCGTCTACAACGCCGCCGAAAAGGCCGAGGAATTCGCCCGCGGCATGGCGACCGGCGGGACATTGTTCGAAGAGCTCGGCTTCTACTATGTCGGGCCGATCGACGGGCACAATCTCGACCATCTGATCCCCGTCCTCGAAAACGTCCGCGACAGCGACCAGGGGCCGATCCTCGTCCATGTCGTGACCAAGAAGGGCAAGGGCTATGCCCCCGCCGAGGCGTCGGCCGACAAATATCATGGCGTTGCCAAGTTCGACGTCGTCACCGGCAAGCAGGACAAGGGCAAGAGCGGCGGACCGCCCGCTTACCAGAACGTCTTCGGCGAAACGCTCGCCAGCCTCGCTGATACTGACGAGCGCATCTGCGCGATTACCGCGGCGATGCCGTCGGGCACCGGGGTCGACAAGTTCGCCCAGGCGCACCCGGACCGCGCCTTCGACGTCGGTATCGCCGAACAGCATGCGGTGACCTTCGCCGCGGGCCTCGCCGCACAGGGGATGCGGCCGTTCTGTGCGAT
>CAZHWG010000083.1:0-6949 GCA_964535925.1 uncultured Sphingorhabdus sp. | reverse complement strand
CAGGGCGGCTGGGTCTTCAAGCTGTGGGACCCGGGAATCGAGGAAACGCTCGGGTCGCTCTTTTCGGGCGAATACGACCTGCTGCTCGGGCGGCGGACCTACGACATCTTCGCCGCCTACTGGCCCTATGCCGAGGGCGACAACGCGGCGATGGGGGAGGCGTTCGACCGCGCCAACAAATATGTGCTCACGCGCGGCGACCAGCCGCTCGAGTGGCAGAACAGCCATCGCCTGGGCAGTATCGACGACGTCGCCGCCCTCAAGCAGTCGGACGGTGCAGACCTGATCATCCAGGGGTCTAGCACGCTCTATCCCGGCCTGCTTGCGGCGGGGCTGATCGATCGGCTGATCACAATGACCTATCCTGTCACGCTCGGGCGCGGCAAACGCCTGTTCGGCGAAGGCACGCCGGTCGATCGGCTCGAAATGAACGATCATAAGGTCACCGACAAGGGCACGGTGATCGCTACCTACCGGCCGGGCGGCACCCTCCCGCCCTATCCCGACGAGGCGCCGATCCCGGTCACCAGCGATCGCGAGATCGAACGCAGGCGGCGGATAAGCGAGGGCAGCTGGTAATGCTCGCGCTCTACGGCCACCCGTTCTCGTCGTACACGTGGAAGGCGCTGATCGCACTGTATGCCAACGGGACCGAGTTCGAATTCCGCGAGATCGGCCCCGCGGGCAAGGACGAGTGGAACGCCTTCATTCACGCCGCGCATCCGGCGGGCAAGTTTCCCATCCTGACCGATGGAGATGTCACGGTGATCGAGGCGACCGCGATCGCCGAGTACCTCGCCGTGCACCATCCGGGCCCGGCGCCGCTGATCCCGACCGATCCGGCTGCGGCAGCCGAGGCGCGCATGCTCGACCGGGTGTTCGACAATTACTTGCAGAGCAATTTCCAGCGCATCGTCGGCGCCTATCTGTCGAACACCGAAGTCGGAAACACGCCTGTGGTAGGCGAGCCGGACATGGCCGAAGTGGACGCCGGCAAGGCCGGGCTGCGCCGCGCCTATGCCTGGACGGAGCGCTGGCTGGGCGATCACGAGCTGCCGCCGCATGTCAGCCTCGTCACCTGCGCCGCCGCGCCCGCTCTGTTCTACGCCGACTGGTGCGAACCGATCCCCGATGACTGCCCGCACCTCAAGGGATTGCGCGACGAGGTTCTTGCGCTCCCGCCCGTCGTGCGCTGCGTCGAGGACGCCCGACCCTATCGCCCTTATTTCCCGCCGGGCGCGCCCGATCGCGACTGAACCTCGCACAGGGTAAACGATTCCCTAACTGCATCCGCATACCGCTACGAAAGGCGGCCACGCGCATGACCGTACCGGTACCTTCCGGAACGATCGGCAACGCATGGCCTTACGTCCTCAGTTTTCAACGATCATCGGCAGCATTGCGACGCTGGCGCTGCTCTTCGCCCCGCCCGCCGTCGGCCAGACCAGCATCGAGACCTATGTCGAAAACGGCGTCACGATTACCGTCGAGACCACGTGGGAAGCGGCTCCAGCGGCGACGGCCGTCGAGTTCGCGACGGTTCCGAGCAGCTACCTCGCACGCTTCGGCCCGTTCTACGTCACCACGCCTGATCGTGCCGCGATGGCCGGCATCGTCGATACGCCGACGCCGCGCCAGTTCGTCGCGATGCTGCGTGCCTATCCGGGCATCGCCACGCTCGACCTCATCGACCTGCCGGGAACCTATGACAGCGACGCCAACCTCGTGCTCGCGCGGATGGTGCGCAAGGCGGGGATCGATACGCACGTTCCCGCCGGCGGGTCGGTCCGTTCGGGTGGAGTCGAACTGTGGCTCGCGGGCGCGCGCCGCAGCGCCGACGAAGGTGCCGAGTTCGCGGTCCATAGCTGGGAAGACGAATACGGCCGCGAGGCAACCGATTATGCCGCCGACGCGCCCGAGCATCAGCCCTTCCTCGCCTTCTATCGCGATGTCGGGATGAGCACCGCCGAGGCAAGCCGGTTCTACGCGCTGACCAACAGCGTGCCGTTCGAACAGGCGCGCTATCTCGGCCGGTCGGACATGGCGGCGCTGCACCTGCTCAACTGACCGCCGACCTCGCAAAAGACGCGGGCCGTCTTGCGACCGCAATACAGTTTCCCCATATTGCGGTGATGGACGAACCGCCCAAGATCTTGTCGTGGAAACACCCGGTTACGCGAGGCATCCTTGTCGCCACCGGCGTGTTGCTGATGATCGGGGGGGTCGTCATCGGCCCGCTGCCCGGTCCGGGCTTCCTCGTCCTGTTCCCCATCGGTCTTGCGTTGGTCCTCAAGAACGCGACGTGGAGCAAACGCATTTACCTGCGCCTGCGCCGTCGCTATCCCGATTACGGTCGCTGGACCGACTGGGCGCTGCGCCGACCGCGGCATCGCGCTATTCCGCCGACGCCGCCGTGGCGCGAAGGGTTGGTTTCGTTGTGGCGCGGGATCAGGAAACCACCCGAAAAACGCCCCCGCGATGATTGACATACCGGGCCCCTTGGCCTATCGGGCCTGCCATACGGCGGCCGCCCAGCGATGGCGGCCCTTTTTATTCGAACCAGTTCATATTCGGGATATCAGCGATGAAGCGCACCTTCCAGCCAAGCAACCTCGTCCGCGCGCGGCGCCACGGGTTTTTCGCCCGCAAGGCGACTCCGGGCGGCCGCAACATCCTGCGCGCCCGTCGCGCCCGCGGCCGCAAGAAGCTTTCGGCCTAACGCCGCCGCGCCCCCTCCCGGGCGCGTCCAGAGCCATGGCCGAAACCGAATCGGCATCCCCGACCCCCGCCCTTCCACAGCGAAGCGGCGGGGTTCGTGCGTCTGGATCCGAACCTGCCGCGGCATCGCCCGATATTCGGAAGCTCCACGTCCGGCGCGAATTTCTCGCCGCCAATCGCGGCAAGCGTGCGCACGCCCCCGCCTTCGTGCTGCTGGTCCATGACCGGCGCGACGGCGACCCGGCGATCGGCATCGGCATCACCGTCACCAAGAAGGTCGGCAACGCAGTCGTCCGCAACCGGATCAAGCGCCGCTTTCGCGCGCTCGCCCGCGACGTCCTTCCCGAACACGGCATCGCCGGCGCCGATCATGTGCTGATCGGGCGCAAGGACGCGCTGACGCGCGATTTCGCGCAGCTGCGCACCGACCTCGCCAAGGCCATCGCCAAGGCCCGGGGCGCGCGGTGAAGCGCCTGCTGATCCTTATCGCGCGCGGCTGGCAGATCGGTCCATCGCGCGTCCTGCCGCCCAGTTGCCGCTATGCGCCGAGCTGCTCGGAATATGCCATTCAGGCGCTTGAACGCCATGGTGCGATCAAGGGTGGCTGGATCGCGGCAAAACGGCTAATGCGCTGCCATCCATGGGGTGGGCACGGATACGATCCGGTGCCCTGACGCGCTCCGGCCTCCTCTTCACGCAGACAAACGGGAACTTTTCAACGGTGGAAGACAAACGCAACATGGTGCTGGCAGTCGTGCTGGCAGGCCTGATTCTGCTCAGCTGGCCGTACATCGCCAACCAGTTTTTCCCGACCGCCAATCCGCCAGCGACGCAGATCTCCGACGGCAAGCAGACCGCATTGCCCGCCCCGAGTGCCGATCCTGCCGCCGACAGCCCCAAGGCGATTCGCGCACGCGCCACGGTCCTCGCCGAAACGCCGCGTATCGCAATCGAGACACCGCGCCTGACGGGATCGATCAGCCTCAAGGGTGCGCGCATCGATGACATCATCCTGACCGGATACAAGGAAAGCATCGCCGCCGATTCGCCGCCGATACGCCTGTTTTCCCCCGCCGGGACCAAGGGCGCCTATTATGCCGGCGTCGGCTGGACGGGAGAGGGGCTCGCCGCGCCCGATGCCGAGACCGTGTGGCAGGCGAGCGGCGCCAAGCTGACCCCCGACAGCCCGGTGACCCTGTTCCACGACAACGGCCAGGGCCAGACATTCTCGATCGAACTGGCGATCGATGAAAACTACATGATCACCGCCAAGCAGACCGTGACCAATCGCGGCGCCGGATCGGTCGGCGTCGCGCCCTATGGCCTCGTCAACCGCGTCGGCGAATCGCCCGATCCCTCGATGTGGACGATCCATGTCGGACCTATGGGCGTGTTCGACGGGGCGGCCGACTACGGCTGGGATTATGACGACCTTGCCGAGCAGGTCGGCACGCCTGTAACGACCGCGACGACCGGCGGCTGGATCGGCTTTACCGACAAATACTGGCTCGGCGCGGTCATTCCCGACCCGAAAACCCGCGTCGATGCGACGATGCGCGCCGCCGAGGGCGACCTGTTCCAGGCCAACTGGGCGGGCAAGCAGGAAGTGCTGCCGCCGGGCAAGGCGCTGACCACGACGAGCCGCATCTTCGCCGGCGCGAAGGAGACCGCGCTGCTCGACGATTACGAGGACCAGCTCGGCATCACCAAGTTCGACCGCTCGATCGACTGGGGCTGGTTCTACTGGTTCGAAAAGCCGATCTTCTACCTGCTCGACTGGCTGTTCAAACTGTTCGGCAATTTCGGCGTGGCGATCATCGCGCTGACATTCATCATTCGCGGGCTGATGTTCCCGATCGCACAGAAGGGCTTTCGTTCGATGGCGCAAATGCGCGTCGTCCAGCCCAAGATGAAGGCGATCCAGGACAAGCACAAGAACGACAAGCCGCGCATGCAGCAGGAGATCATGGAGCTCTACAAGCGCGAAAAGGTCAATCCGATGGCCGGCTGCTTGCCGATCTTCCTGCAGATTCCTGTCTTCTATGCGCTCTACAAGGTGCTGATGCTGACGATCGAAATGCGTCACCAGCCCTTCTATGGCTGGATCAAGGATTTGAGCGCGCCCGATCCCTTGCACGTCCTCAACCTGTTCGGCCTGTTGCCCTATGAAGTTCCGGGCTTCCTCGGCATCGGCGTTCTGGCCATCCTGCTCGGCGCATCGATGTGGCTCCAGTTCCGCCTCAACCCGCAGCCGATGGACGACATCCAGAAACAGATTTTCAGCTTCATGCCGTGGGTCCTGATGTTCGTCATGGCACCGTTCGCGGCCGGGCTGCTGCTTTACTGGATCACGTCAAACGTGCTCACGATCGCCCAGCAGAAGTTCCTCTACAGCCGCTATCCGGGACTCAAGACGGAACCGGCGAAGGCGGAAGCAAAGTGAGCGAAGAAGCCGCCCAGGCGGACCTGATCGAGCGGGCGCGCAAGCTGTTCGCGGGACCGATGGCGTTCCGGCTGTCGGCGCCCAAGCTCGAATTCCTGCCCGAGCCGACAGTCCCCGAGGTCGCCTTTGCCGGGCGCTCGAACGTCGGCAAGTCGTCGCTGCTCAATGCCCTCACCGGACGCAAGTCGCTCGCGCGCACCTCGGTCACGCCGGGGCGCACGCAGGAATTGAACTTCTTCGACATCGGCGATCCGATCTCGTGCCGTCTCGTCGACATGCCGGGCTACGGCTTTGCCAAGGCGCCCAAGGATGTCGTCAAGAAATGGCGCTTCCTGATCAACGATTACCTGCGCGGACGCGCGGTGCTCAAGCGCTCGCTGGTGCTGATCGACGCACGTCACGGGATCAAGGACATCGACCGCGAAGTGATGACGATGCTCGACGAGGCCGCGGTCGGCTATCGCCTCGTCATCACCAAGGCCGACAAGATCAAGGCGAGCGAACTGGGCGAAGTCCAGGCGCGGACCGAGGCCGAGGCGCGCAAGCACCCCGCGGCGCATCCCGAGATCCTCGTCACCTCGAGCGAAAAGGGCATGGGCATCGCCGAACTGCGCGCGGTCGTCCTCGACGCCTTCGAAAGCTAGGTCCGGCCCCCCTTGCGCTCGCGCCCCGGCCCGAGCGGAAACAGGATGAGATGACACGATGAAACTGTTTATCGGCAACAAGGCCTATTCGAGCTGGTCGATGCGCGGGTGGCTGGCGTGCAAGCAATCCGGGCTGCCGTTCGAAGAGGTCGTCGTGCCGATGTATTCGGACGAATGGGACCGACGCCGCGAAGGCAACGAGTTCGCGCCCGGCGGCGGCAAGGTACCGATATTGTGGGATGGCGAGGATTGCGTCATCTGGGACAGCCTGGCGATCATCGAATATCTCAACGAAAAAACCGGCAACACGCTGTTCTGGCCCGACGACGTCCATGCCCGCGCGATGGCGCGCTCGATGGCCGCCGAAATGCATTCGAGCTATGCCGCGCTGCGCCGCGAGTGCACGATGAACATCCGCCGCATCTATCCCGACGCGAAGATCGGTCCCGAGGTCCGCGCCGACGTCGCGCGCATCCTCCAGATCTGGGCCGAGGCGCGTGCGCGTTACGGCGGGCTGGGCGGCGGCGACGGGGAGTTCCTGTTCGGCGCGTTCGGCGCGGTCGACATCATGTTTGCCCCGGTCGTGACGCGTTTCATAAGCTATTCGATCCCCGTCCCGCCGTTTGCCGCCGCCTATATGAAAGCGGTGATCGAACACCGTTTCGTCCAGGACTGGATCGCCGCGGCGCAGGAAGAGGAATGGGTCATCGACCAGTATGAGAACGCGCCCGAGGGCTGATCCCGCTCAGGCGATCCGGTCGGCCGGGTACGGCGTGCCGTCGTTGTGGACATAGCCGTCCTTGGTGAAGCGCATGTCGATGTCCGAATAGCTGCCTCCGGCATCGGGATCGCCCGCGCTGATCGCAACGAAGGCGCAGTCGGCGTCGCTGCGGTTGATCAGGTGGTGGCCGTTCGGCGTCCCCTTGGCCCATGCCGCGATGTCGCCTGCGCGCAAGGTCGTTTCGCCCGTATCCTCGACGAGCACCGCTTCGCCGGCGAGCATGATCACCATTTCGTCCTCGCCCTCGTGCCAGTGGCGCTGCGACGACCAGCCGCCCGGCTTGAGCACGACGTGGCTGGCCCCCATTTCGGCCAGCCCCGCTGCCGGGGCGAGGCGGCGGTGCCAGCGCCCCGCGACCGGCTG
>CAZHWG010000082.1:0-6976 GCA_964535925.1 uncultured Sphingorhabdus sp. | reverse complement strand
GCGAGCGGCGAAACCGCCATGCTGGCGATCGCGACCTTTTCGCGCTTGAGGTCGATGGCGCCGAGCATCCGGTCGAACAGCGCGCCGGGCGCGCCGCCCAGGACGTGACCGTCGATCAGGTCGACCGCATCGGGAGCGGCGGTCAGGACGAACAGGTCGGCATTGTCGGGTCCGCTGGCGGCGACGCGGTTGGTCGGCGGGCCGGCGCCTGGAACGTTGGGTGAGCTGGCCAGCCACCCGCGCAGTTCGGCGAGCGTGTCGGGCAGGACCAGTCGCACGAGAGGCGATTGCGGGGGAGGGGATTGCGTGGGGGCGGCAACCGGTTCGGGAACCGTTCGCACATCGACCGGCGGGACGATTTCCGCCGCGACGGCGGCCGGTTTGGGCGCGACCAGCAGGTTCGCCGGATCGTCGGCGAAATCGCAGTCGACCCCTGCCAGCAACCACCAGTCGAGCACGCTGTGCGCCAGTTCGAGATTGCCCCCTGCCATCATTTGCTTGAAACAGCGTGTTGACGGCAAGGTCAATCAAAAGGCATCGGATAACCGACGAACTGTGCATGGCGTGCGAACGGGGGAAGTTTCCGGGCTCACCGGCCCGCACCGCGACAAAGGAGACGACCAGTGAGCGCCGAACAAACCCAACGCGAATCGATGCCCTACGACGTCGTCATCGTCGGCGGCGGCCCCGCCGGACTGTCCGCCGCGATCAGGCTCAAGCAACTCGCCGAGGAGAAGGGCCAGGAACTTTCGGTCTGTATCCTCGAAAAGGGATCGGAGATCGGCGCGCACATCCTGTCGGGCGCGGTAATCGACCCCAGGGCGCTCGACGAGTTGATCCCCGACTGGCGCGAGGCGGGATGCCCGCTGGCCGATACCCCGGTGACCGACAACCAGCACTGGGTGCTGAGCAAGACCGGCAAATGGGGCCTGCCGCATTTCCTGGCGCCGCCGTTCATGAACAACAAGGGCACCTATACCGGCAGCCTCGGCAATCTGTGTCGCTGGCTCGCCGAACGCGCCGAAGCCCTGGGCGTCGAGATATTCCCCGGTTTTCCGGCCGTCGAGGTGCTCTACAACGACGACGGCAGCGTCAAGGGCGTCGCGACGGGCGAAATGGGCGTTGCGCGCGACGGCAGCCACAAGGGTGACTACCAGCCCGGGCTTGAGCTTCATGCCAAGTATACCTTCTTCGCCGAAGGCGTGCGCGGCAACCTGACCAAGAACCTCAAGGTCAAATACGCGCTCGACGAGCATGTCGAGCCGCAGGTCTTCGGCCTTGGCGTCAAGGAACTTTGGGATGTTGCCCCCGACAAGCACGTTCCCGGCCGCGTCATCCACACGCAGGGCTGGCCGCTCGACGACGACGCCAATGGCGGCGGCTTCCTCTATCACCAGGCCAACGGGCAGGTCGCCCTGGGCTTCGTCACCTGGCTCAATTATCGCAACCCGTATCTCTCGCCGTTCCAGGAGATGCAGCGCTGGAAGCACCACCCCGCGATCGCCGAGATTCTCGAGGGCGGTAAACGCGTGTCGTACGGCGCGCGCGCGATCAACGACGGCGGGTTCCAGTCGGTGCCGCATCTCGTCTTTCCGGGCGGCGCGCTGATCGGCTGCGCGGCCGGCTTCCTCAACGTGCCGCGGATCAAGGGCACGCATACCGCGATGAAGACCGGCATGATGGCCGCCGAGGCGGCGTTCGAGGCGATTGTGGCAGATCGCGCCAACGACACCCTCGATGCCTATCAGAGCGCCTATGAGACCAGCTGGGTCGCCAAGGAACTGAGCAAGGTCCGCAACGTCGTCCCTCTGGTCAAGAAGTTCGGCGACCTGATCGGGTCGATGCTCGCCGGGATCACGATGTGGGCCGAATATCTCGGCATCCGCATGCCGTTCACGATGAAGCACCATCCCGACCATGCCAGCCTGTGGCGCAAGGACCTCGTCAAGCCGATCGACTATCCCAAGCCGGACGGCGTCCTCAGCTTCGACCGCCTGTCCTCGGTTTTCCTCTCGAACACCAACCACGAAGAGGACCAGCCGGTCCATCTCCACCTCGCCGATCCCGACCGGCCGATCGCGTACAACTTGCCGTATTACGACGAGCCGGCGCAGCGTTACTGTCCCGCAGGCGTCTATGAGGTGATCGACGAGGGCAACGGTCCGCGCTTCCAGATCAACGCGCAGAACTGCGTCCACTGCAAGACCTGCGACATCAAGGACCCGACGCAGAACATCAACTGGGTCACGCCCGAGGGCGGCGGAGGGCCGAATTATCCCAACATGTAGGCCGGGTTCATGACCGACAGCGAACCCGCGCCCGCCAAGCTCAACCTTGCGCTGCACGTTCGCGGGCGGCGCGACGACGGCTTTCACGCGCTCGAGACGCTGTTCGCTTTCGTCGACCGGGGCGATGTCGTTTCGGTCGAACAGAACGATGCCCTGTCGCTGACCCTGACGGGGCCGTTTGCGCACGACCTTGGCGGTGGCGACGACAATCTCGTGCTGCTTGCGGCGCGTCAGCTCCAATCGCAGGCTGGCATCGCGCAAGGCGCCGCGCTGACGCTCGACAAGCGGCTGCCGGTCGCCTCGGGGATCGGCGGCGGCTCGGCCGATGCCGCGGCAACGCTGCGACTGCTCGACCGCTTGTGGCGCCTCGATCTCGGCATCGAAGGCCTGATGCCGATCGCTGTCGCGCTGGGGTCGGACGTTCCCGCCTGCCTCCTCGGCCGGACCGCGATCGGGACGGGCAGGGGAGAGCGGCTGGTACCAATCGCCAACGACCTCGCCGGAACGCCCGTGCTCATCACCAATCCGGGCATTGCGCTTTCGACGGCGGCGGTCTTCGCGCATTGGGACGGCATCGATCGCGGAGCGCTCGCGGGCGGCGAGGTGAGCGACATGCTCGCGCACGGACGCAACGACCTCGCCGCCCCCGCGCGAGCGCTGGTGCCCCAGATCGGGGCGCTGCTGGACGCCCTCATCGCCGCCGGAGGGGCCCACGCCAGAATGTCGGGATCGGGCGCGACCTGTTTTGCGCTCTACGACAGCGAAGCGTCGCGCGACCGGGCGGCACAGTCATTGGCCAGAGAGTTTCCGCAAATCTGGACGATGGCTTGTCGCCTGACCTGAAGCGCGGCAAAGTGCGCACCATGCGGACGATCCTCCTCATTTCGGCATCATTCCTGTCATTTGCCGCGCTGTCTGCCTGCGGATCGCCCGACGAGGCGTTGATCGACGACGAGGAAGGTGCAGCCAGCAGCATCGCGAAGGTTTCGTGCGCGCTCGGCGACGAACAGCAATTCACCGACAGCTGTACGCTCCAGCGGCTCGTCGGTTCTGAGCGCACGACGATCGTGCTGGGACGCGGCGACGTCGGCTTTCGCCGTTTCGTGATGACCGCCGACGGACGCGGACTGATCACCGCCGACGGTGCCGAACCGGCGCGCGTGTCGATCGTCGGCGATGCCGAGGTCGAAGTCGCGGTCGGCGACGATCGCTATCGCCTGCCTGCGACGATCCAGGGCGCCGCCCCCGTTCCCGCCAAGACCGAAGACCCATGATCGGCCCGCTCGCCGGCGCGATCCTGACCGCCGCGCAGACGCGCGAGGCCGAGGATGCGGCGGTGGCGGACGGCCTATCCGTCGAAGCGCTGATGGAGCTCGCCGGCACCGCGGTCGCAGAGACCGCGCTGCGCATCGGTTCAGGGCGCCCGGTCCTGGTCCTTGCGGGACCCGGCAACAACGGCGGAGACGGCTATGTTGCGGCGCGTCGGCTTGCCGAACTGGGCATCGATGTCCGGATCGCCGCGGGCGCGCCCCCGGGCAGCGCCGCGGCGAGCGCCGCTGCCCGGCGCTGGCAGGGTCCGGTCGAAACGCTGACCGACGAAACGCCGTCCGCCGCCGTGGTCGTCGACGCGCTGTTCGGTACCGGGTTGACGCGACCTCTCGCAGCGGAACTCGCCTCGGCAATGGCGCGGCTGGTCGGAGCGGCGCAGCACAGCCTCGCGGTCGACGTGCCGAGCGGCGTCGCGAGCGACGACGGGCGGTTGCTTGGCGATGTGCCGCGTTTCGACGTGACGCTGGCGCTCGGCGTCGCCAAGCCCGCGCACCTGCTGCTTCCTGCCGCCGCGCGATCGGACCGCGTCATGCTCGCCGATATCGGCCTGTCGGCTTCGGGCGATGTCTTTGTCCTCGAGCGGCCTCGGCTCCTCGCCCCCGCGCCCGACGCGCACAAATATTCTCGCGGCATGGTCGCGGTGGTCGGCGGCGCGATGGCGGGCGCGGCGCTGCTCGCGGCCGAGGCGGCGATGCACGGCGGCGCGGGCTATGTCGCGCTGCTCGGTGGCAAGAGCCTCGGCGGACCCCATGCGCTCGTCCGGAGCCGGTGCGACGCCGAAACCCTCTCGGACGAGCGGATCGGGGCGGTCGTGATAGGCTGCGGCCTCGGCCGTGACGAGACGGCGCGCGAACGTCTGGCGCTAGCGATGGCTGCACACCGTTCGATGGTGATCGATGGCGATGCGCTGACATTGGTCGCTGAAACGGGCGTAGCGCCGTTAACGGAGAAACCTTCACCGCTCGTCCTCACCCCGCATGCAGGCGAATTCGACCGGTTGTTCGGCGCTTCCGATGCCAGCAAGATCGAGCGGACGCTCGCCGCTGCGCGCGCCAGCGGCGCGGTCGTCGTCCACAAGGGGGCCGACACGGTGATCGCCGCGCCCGATGGCCGAATCCGCGTCGCGCGCCTCGGATCGCCGTGGCTGTCAACCGCCGGAACGGGCGATGTCCTCGCCGGCGTCATCGGCGCGCGCCTCGCCGCAACCGGCGATCCCTTCACTGCGGCATGCGAAGGCGTCTGGCTCCACGGTGAGGCGGCGTCGCAATCGGATCCCGCTTTTATCGCCGACGCGCTTGCGCCGCGGCTCGGGGCTGCTATCGCCCGCTGCCTGTGACCGATCCAGACACCATTATTCGCATTGCCGCGCGCGGCGACGGCGTCACCGCCGACGGACGCTATGCCGCGCTCGCCGCACCGGGCGACTTTCTGCGCGCCGACGGATCGATCGAACCGGGGCCGCACCATGTCGATCCGCCCTGCCGCCATTTTCCGGAATGCGGCGGATGCCAGCTCCAGCACCTGTCCGACGACGCCTATGCCGATTATGTCCGCGACCGCGTCATCGGCGCGCTCGAAGCGCAGGGCATCGCGGCCGAGCATGTCGCTCCCGCGCATATCTCGCCGCCGCGTACGCGTCGCCGCGCCACGCTGACCGCACTGCGTTCGGGAACCGGCGTAACGATCGGCTTTCATGCCGCGCGCAGCCGCCAGGTCGTCGACATGAAGCAGTGCGAGGTGCTCCACCCGGCATTGTTCGCGCTAGTCGCGCCGCTGCGCCGCCTGCTCGGCTCGTGCCTGCCCAAGCGCGCGGTCGGACAGGTATCGATGACGCTCGCCGATCAGGGCGTCGACATGCTGATCGAGGGGATCAAGCTCGACGGACTCGCGGCGATCGAGCCGATCGGGGCCTTTGCCGCCGATCACGCGCTGGCGCGGCTGATGGTGGACCAGGGCGACGGGCCCGAGACGCACTGGGCGCCCGATCCCGCGACGATCAGCTTCGGCGGCGTCGCGGTTTCACTACCGCCCAACGCCTTCCTCCAGGCAACCGCCGATGGTGAACAGACGCTGCTGGCAGCGGTGACCGACGGCGTCGGCGATGCCGCGATAGTCGCCGACCTGTTCGCTGGGCTCGGTACCTTCGCCCTGCCGTTGGCGTTGCGCGCCAAGGTCTATGCCGGCGAGGCGGGTCGCGATGCGGTGATGGCGCTCAAGGGCGCGGCCAATGCGGCGCAGCGCCAGGTCTTCGTCGAACATCGTGATCTCTATCGTCGTCCGCTGACGACGGCCGAACTCTCGCGCTTCGGCGCGGTCGTCCTCGATCCGCCCCGCGCGGGCGCGCAGGACCAGGCCGCCGAGATCGCGGCCGCGACAACGCCGCGCCTGGCTTATGTCAGTTGCAACCCGTCGAGCTTTGCCCGCGATGCCGCGGTGCTCGTCGCGGGCGGCTATCGGCTGACGACGATCCAGCCCGTCGGCCAGTTCCGCTGGTCGACGCACATCGAACTCGCGGCCCGGTTCGAACGCTAGAAAACCGCCAGTGCCGCCGCGATGGTGAGCGCGATCAGGGCCAGGCTCGACAGCGCGAAGAGCGCGAAGCGGACCGCGATGCGATTGACCGTCACCTGGACGAGGCTGTGGACGACGCGCAAGGCGACGTAGCTCCAGGCCAATGCGACCACCGCCGGGCTGGCCGCGCCGACCAGTGCGAGCGTGATCGCGATTGCGTAGAACAGCGTCGGCTGTTCCATAAGATGGTTGTAATTATGCGCTTTCCACTGGATCTGCGGCGGCAGGACCTGGTCGAGATCACTGCCCTTGCCGCCGACCAGGTTCTTGATGTCGATCTTGGCCCGCTGCATCGCGGGAATGCGCGTCACGTACATCCACAGCCAGATGATCATCGACCACATGACCAGTGCGACGACCGGTCCCAACATTGCCTGCATAGCCATAGCCTTCCCCTCCCGATGACAGGGGGAGAGCGTGGGTCAGGCGTTATCGCTTGTCAATCGCGACCAATCGGCTTCAGCCCGCGGGGAACAACACGGTCACCGTCGCGCCCTGTGGGGGGCGCTGGTGGCCGAGATAGAGGCTCGCCATCGGTTCGTCCGAGACGGTGTAGCCGACATCGCTGCCGAAACCGTTGAACTTGGTCCGCATCGCGCAACCATAGGCACCAAGCATGCCGATCTCGATATAATCACCCGCCTTGATGTCGGCCGGCAGGTAGAACGGTCCCGCCATGTGGTCGAGATCGTCGCAGGTCGGTCCGTAGAAGCTGAACGCCTGGTCCTCGTCGACACCGCCGCGCAGCAGCTCGACCGGGAAGCGCCAGCCGACATGCGCGGCATCGA
>CAZHWG010000081.1:0-7023 GCA_964535925.1 uncultured Sphingorhabdus sp. | reverse complement strand
CCTCGATATGCTGGAGGAATTTCTCTTCGGTCCCGGTGATGCGGACATGCCCTTCGGCGAGATCGTCGGGCAGCGGTTCCATTACGGGCAGATAGGGTTCGGCCCAGGCGGCGATGACCGCGGCGGCGTAATGCGCATCTTCCTTGCGGCTGAGCAGGTGGCTCGCCTCGTCCAAACTGACGAAGCTCTTGGGATGGCGGGCAGCGGCGAAGATCTGCGAGGCATTGTCGATACCGACGACCTCGTCGCGCGGGGCATGCAGGATGAGCAGCGCCGCGTCGAGCGCGGCCAGACGGTCGGCCTGGTCGTGGCCGTGCATCTGCGCGACGAACTCGGCGTCGATGACGAGCGTGCGGCCGCCGATCTCGATCTCGGACGCTTCGCCCGCGCGCGCCTTGGCGGTGCCGTCGGGAAAATGCGACAGGACGTGATCGACCGCGAATGGCGCGCCGATCGTCGCGACTGCGGTGACGCTGGGCAAGTCCTTCGCCACGGCGATCACCGCCGCGCCGCCGAGGCTGTGCCCGACGAGCAGCGACGGCGGCGCAAGCCGTTCGGACAGGGCGTCGCAGGCAGCCTTGAGGTCAGCGATATTGCCCGCGAAATGGCTATCGGCGAAGTCGCCTTCGCTGTTGCCGAGCCCGGTAAAGTCGAAGCGCAGCGTCGCCAGCCCCGCCTCGGCGAGGGCGCGCGATACGTAGCGCGCGGCAAGGCTGTCCTTCGAACAGGTGAAGCAATGCGCGAACAGCGCGGTTGCCCGGATAGGGCCCGCCGGGCGTTCGAGCGACGCCGACAGCATCTGGCCGTCGCGCGCCGGGAAGGTGAAATTCTCGGTCATGCGCGATCCTCGTTCGGGGGCCTCGTGATCGGCGCGGTTACTACCCCGCCGCTTCGGCCGCTTCGTCTGCGATGCTCTTGGCGAGCCATTCCTCGAGCCACTTGATCGTATAGGCGCCGTTCTGGAACTCGGGATCGTCGAGCAGCGCCTGGTGGAGCGGGATCGTCGTCTTCATGCCGAGGATGACGTACTCTTCGAGCGCGCGGCGCAGGCGCATCAGGCAGCCTTCGCGGTTGCGACCATAGACGATCAATTTCGCGATCATGCTGTCGTAATAGGGCGGGACGCGATAGCCCTGGTAGAGGCCGCTATCGACGCGCACGTGCATCCCGCCGGGGACATGATAGTCGGTGACGGTGCCGGGCGATGGCGCGAAGGTGCGCGGATCCTCCGCGTTGATGCGGCATTCGATCGCGTGGCCCTTGAACTCGATATCGGCCTGCGCGACCGACAGCGACTTGCCTTCGGCGACGCGGATCTGTTCGCGGACGAGATCGACGCCGGTGATCATCTCGGTCACCGGATGCTCGACCTGCAGCCGGGTGTTCATCTCGATGAAAAAGAATTCGCCGTTCTCGTATAGGAACTCGATCGTGCCCGCGCCGCGATAGCCCATGTCGGCCATTGCCTTGGCGCAGGTTTCGCCCATGCGGGTGCGCTCTTCGGACGAGATGACGGGCGAGGGGGCTTCCTCGAGAACCTTCTGGTGACGCCGCTGGAGCGAACAGTCGCGTTCGCCAAGATGGATTGCATTGCCTTCGCCGTCGCCGAACACCTGGAATTCGATATGGCGCGGATCGCCGAGATATTTTTCCATGTAGACGGTGGCGTCGCCGAACGCCGCCTTGGCCTCCGAACGCGCCTGGCGCATCAGGCTTTCGAGCTCGTCTTCGGATGCGACGACCTTCATCCCGCGTCCGCCGCCGCCCGAGGCGGCCTTGACGATGACCGGATAGCCGATCTTGGCTGCGATCTTGCGCGCCTCGGCGATGTCCTCGATCGCGCCGTCGGAGCCGGGGACGAGCGGCAGGCCGAGCTTGCCCGCGGTGCGCTTGGCCTCGACCTTGTCGCCCATGATGCGGATGTGTTCGGGCTTGGGACCGACGAAGGCGATCCCGTGCGCCTCGACGATTTCGGCGAACTGCGCGTTCTCGCTGAGGAAGCCGTAGCCGGGATGGATCGCGTCGGCGTGGCTGATCTCGGCCGCGGCGATGATCGCGGGGATGTTGAGATAGCTGTCGGTCGCCGAGGGCGGACCGATGCAGATCGCCTCGTCGGCGAGGCGGACGTGCATTGCGTCAGCATCTGCGGTCGAATGGACCGCGACGGTCTTGATGCCCATTTCGTGGCAGGCGCGGTGAATGCGCAGAGCGATTTCGCCGCGATTGGCGATCAGGAGTTTCTCGAAGTTCATGTGCGCGTCCCGATCAAGCGATGACGCACAGCGGCTGGTCGAACTCGATCGGCGTGCCGTCTTCGACAAACATTGCCTTGAGCGTGCCGCCCTTGGGTGCGACGATCGGGTTCATTACCTTCATCGCCTCGACGATGATGATCGTGTCGCCTGCGGAAACCTTGTCGCCGATCGCCTTGAACGCGGGCGCGCCGGGTTCGGGCGAGAGATAGGCGGTGCCGACCATCGGCGATCTGATTGCATCGGCGTTGTTGTCTGAAGCCTGATCGGCAGGCACAGCGTCGGCAGCGGGTGCCGGGGCGGGCGCGGCGGCGGCCGGGGCGGCATGGAATTGGGCGGGAGCGACGCCGCCACCGCGCGAAACGCGAATCTTGCGCGTACCGTCTTCGACCTCGATCTCGGTGAGACCGGTTTCGCCGAGCAGTTCGGCGAGTTCGCGGACAAGCTTGGTATCGACCTGCATCTGTCGGTCCTTGGGTGTTACGGCCATGATGCTTCCTGTTATTTCTGCGCGTCGGACCCCGGTTCAACGTCCGGGGGACGGCATCGTTTCCTGATCGCCATGGCGGCTATCAGGCGGCGGCGATTGCGTCCAGAGCCATCAGATAGCCTTTGCCGCCGTGACCCGCGATCCGCCCCGCCGCGACATCGGCGATAAAGCTGTGATGGCGAAAGGCTTCGCGCGTTGCCGGATCGCTGAGGTGGACCTCCCAGACGGGCAGCGCGATCGCCGCCACCGCATCGCGCAGCGCAACAGAGGTGTGGGTATAGCCGCCGGGATTGAGAATCACCGCGCGCGCGCCGACCGCCTGCGCCTCATGCAGCCAGTCGATCAGGTCGCCCTCGTGATTCGATTGGCGATGATCGAGCGTCAGCCCGTGATCGGATGCGCGCGCGTCGAGCATCTCGGCAATGTCGGCGAGCGTGTTTGCGCCATAGATTTCGGGCTCGCGCGTGCCCAAAAGGTTGAGGTTTGGCCCGTTGAGGACGAAGACGGTGCCGGCATCGGTTGCGGGGTCGGGCATCGCCTACCTATATGCAGGCGGCACCGCATGACGCAAAGGAAAGCAGCATTGGCCAACGACACCATCTCGGTCCGCGTGAACGGCGAACATCGCCGCGTCTACGAAGGACTCAGCATCGCCGACCTGACGCGCGACCTCGGTCTGTCGCCCGACAAGGTCGCGGTCGAGCGCAATCTCGAGGTTGTCCCGCGCGCCAAGCTCGCCGAGGTGATGGTCGAGGACGGCGACGATTTCGAGATCGTGACCTTCGTGGGAGGCGGATGATGACCGGCAAGACCGCCAATGAGAGCGATCGCGATAGCTGGACCGTCGCGGGCCGCACCTTCACCTCGCGGTTGATCGTCGGCACGGGCAAGTACAGCGATTTCGCGCAGAATGCCGCCGCGCTTGAGGCGTCGGGGGCCGAGATCGTCACCGTCGCGGTGCGCCGGGTAAACGTCAGCGATCCCAATGCGCCGATGCTGACCGACTTCATCGACCCCAGGAAGGTCACCTACTTGCCCAACACCGCGGGTTGTTTCACCGCCGACGAGGCGGTCCGCACGCTGCGCCTGGCGCGCGAGGCGGGCGGCTGGGACCTCGTCAAACTGGAAGTGCTCGGCGAGGCGCGGACGCTCTATCCCGACATGCGCGAGACGTTGAAGGCGACCGAGACGCTCGTCGCCGAGGGTTTCAAGCCGATGGTCTATTGCGTCGACGACCCGATCGCGGCGAAGCAGCTCGAAGAGGCCGGCGCGGTCGCGATCATGCCGCTGGGCGCGCCGATCGGATCGGGGCTCGGCATCCAGAACCGCGTGACGATCCGCCTGATCGTCGAAGGTTCGGGCGTACCGGTGCTCGTTGATGCCGGCGTCGGCACCGCAAGCGATGCTGCGGTCGCGATGGAACTGGGCTGCGACGGCGTGCTGATGAACACAGCGATCGCCGAGGCGAAGGACCCGATCCGCATGGCACGCGCGATGAAGCTGGCGGTCGAGGCGGGGCGCAACGCCTATCTTGCTGGGCGGATGGGCCGCCGCATGTACGCCGACCCGTCGAGCCCGCTCGCGGGGCTGATCTGATCTTCGCACCCTGACCCTCGCACCCTCGTTTTCGGACAAGGCGGTTCCGCATATCGCACTTTTACGATATGTCATAAACTTGAGCGATAACGAAGTGGAGGCGAGGTTGATTTTGAATATGCTCTCAATCATGGGCGCGGGCCTGGTCCTCGCGATGCAAGGCGTACCCATTGCAGTCGGCAACTTCGAAACCGCGACGCTCCCGCCGCTGATCAAGGTCGATCGCCTATTGCCGCATGCGACCATGACCAAGCGCGTCGAAGAGATATTGGCAAAAGGCGAATGCACGCTGGAGGGGCAGAGTGCGACGAACTTCGACCTCGTCATTCCCTATGCCGTGCTATTGCAGTCCGATGGCGCGATTTCGAAAGTGGTGGTCCACGATACTGGGTGCCAGCCGCTTACCCAGTTGGTCGCCGAGGTTGTCGTCTCCCAGGCGGGACGCGGCGACTTCGTCCCGCCCGACCCGCTCGTCGAGCAATGGTTCGGCAGCGATGTCTATTTCAAGAACGCGCAGGTGACTGTCAGCGAGGCGCGGGCCGACCCTGACAAGGTCAGCTGTCGTAGTTCGCCGAAACTCGGATCGCGGCTGAGCGTCAACCGCACCTGCAAGACGGCGGCGGAATGGCGGCAGTACGACAAGGATCGCGAACAGCTCCGGCGCGATGTCGGTGCTGCGGCAGTGTGCCACAGCGCGACTTGTACGATCGACGGGGGCGGTTAGAAATCGTTACGCCTATGAAACCGTTATACGACAAGCGGTTAGTCGAAAATTGTTGGAACCAAATATGTCCTTGATCGGTTTTCCTTTGCGACAGCGCATGACGCGCTGCCTGACAGCACAGGAGACGACAAATGGGTGAATTCACCGAAAAGGTCAAAGGCAACACCAACGAAGCCATCGGTAACGTGAAGCAGCAGAGCGGCGACCCCGATACGCGCGCCGAAGGCAAGAAACAGGAAGCCAAGGGCGAAGCGCAGCAGTTCAAGGGCGAAGTCGAGGGCAAGCTCGGCAACGACATCTGATCGCGTCACGACCCAATGGCAAAAGGCCGCCCGTCACGGGCGGCCTTTTTCTTGTGCGTGTCAGATCGAGTCGGAGGGCGTCGAGCTCAGCGACCGTTGCTGGCAACGATGTCGACGTCGCGCAGGCCGCCTGTTTCGTTGACGATCACGACATAGGCGGCGCCGTCGCCCGCGCGGGTGCCGCCCAGGTAATGGTCCTCGCCCTTGACGGTGTGCTCGCCATCATAGCCCGCGCGCTTGGCGCGGGTGTAATAATAATCGAGCACCGACTTGAGCGATGCGCCGGTGCGAAAGTTGATTACGCGCACGTTGCACGCGCCGCTTGAGACCCCCGCCGCCTCGCGCAGCGTGGCGCGCGGATAGACGGGGAAGGCGGCAGGCATGCGCTCGGCCCAATCGGCCCCGTAGCTGAGCTTGGCATCGCATTGGCCGTTTTGTTGCGCTGCGCGTGTGCCGAGCGTGACCGGCTCGTCGATGTCGCAGTTGTCGCATTCCATCGTCTTTGCGGCGGGTGCGCTCAGCATTCTTCCCCCGACCGCCTTGAGCGCGTCGGCCTGTGCGACATCGGCAACCGCCGACTGGCGCGACAGCGGCACGCCGCCGGTGGCGGGCTTGCTACCCGTGGTGACGGCGTTGCGGTTCGACTGTTCGGTGAGATCGGGATCGATCATGATCGGACCCTCGAGCGCGACGCGCGCGGCCGGATCGGACTGGTTGTCGGTCGCCTCGCTGCCGCTGGCGGTGCGTCCGCAACCGGCCAGGGCGAGCGGAAGCGCGAGGATCGTCGCGATCGCCAGAGCGGACGAAACGGATCGGTTGAAGCGGCGCATCGGTTGAAAACTCCCCTAACTTTGCCTTAGCCATGACGGCCAATCGCTAAAATGTCGTTAGGAATTTGCCGCGAGCGCCCGCGCCTTCCCGATTTGGCACGGGGTCGGCATCGCGGGTGACGTAAAAAGGCGCCTGGCCGGACATGCGTAACCCGGACAGGCGCCTTCTGGACCGCGGGGCCGGCAAGGGAGGACCGGCCGGGCGGGAGCTTTGAGCGCGCGTTAGCGGCAGCTGTACCGGTTGCGACCGCTGCGGCGATCAATCTCGCGGCCGAGCAGCGCGCCACCGGCGGCGCCGAGGATCGTGCCGAGCGTGCGATCGCCGCGGCCGGCGACCTCGTTGCCGACCAGCCCGCCGACGACGCCGCCGACGATCAGGCCGGTCGTGCCGTTGTCGCGCCTGCAATAATAGCGCCCGTCATCGCCGCGCCAGACGCGTGTATTGGCGCGCAGTGGCTGGGCCCGGTCCTGCGTGTAATAGCCACGCTGGGTGGCCGAGCTGCGATAGCGATGCTTGTGCTTCTTGCCCTTGTGATAGCCGTAGGCCGGCGCCCAGCTGGGCGGATCGGCAAGCGCGGCGGTCGGGGCGGCGAGGCCGAAGGCGGCGAGTGAAAGGATGAGCGTTTTCATAGCCTGTCTCCTGCTGGCTCGCCTGGTCCCGACGAGCGCTGTCACGACCAGACAACACCCGCTCGATGAACCGTAGCTAGACAGGGGCGTACTGCTTCGATGAGCCGTGGCCGAGCAGCGACGAAAAGCCGCTTGCCAGTCGCCCGCACACGGCGCTAGGCGCAGCGTCATGCTCAACATAATCTCGATCCTCATCGGT
>CAZHWG010000080.1:0-7135 GCA_964535925.1 uncultured Sphingorhabdus sp. | reverse complement strand
CCGATCCGCATGATATCCTGGAAGTGCTCGGCGTCGAGCCGCTCGCCGAATATCTGGTCAGCGAAATCCAGGAAGTTTATCGACTTCAGGGCGTGAAGATCAACGACAAGCACATCGAGACGATCGTTCGCCAGATGCTGCAGAAGGTCGAGATCACCGACGGCGGCGACACCGTCCTCCTCGCGGGCGAACAGCTCGATTACGAGGAGATGGACGAGATCAACGCCAAGCTGACCAAGAAGCAGAAGAAGGCGGTCGGCAAGCCCGTCCTGCTCGGCATCACCAAGGCGAGCCTGCAGACGCGCAGCTTCATCTCGGCGGCGTCGTTCCAGGAAACGACGCGCGTCCTTACCCAGGCCGCGGTCGAGGGCAAGAAGGACACGCTCAACGGCTTGAAGGAAAACGTCATTGTCGGCCGCCTGATCCCGGCGGGCACCGGTGCCGGCATGAACCGCATGCGCGTTGCCGCGTCGAGCAAGGACGCCGCCCTGCGCGCCCAGTGGCGCAAGATGCAGGAGGCGCTGATCGCGCCCGATACGGCCGAGCAGGAGCATGAGGCCGAGCTCAAGCAGCCAGCCGAAGCGGCCATCGGCGACGATCCGCTGGCAGCGGTCGTCAGCGACGGCGACGGCAACGGCGAAAGCTGAATCTGAAGCTGGCCAGAGACATGGAACAGGGGCGGAACCGCAAGGTTTCGCCCCTTTTCTTTTGGTTGCTCGGGGTGTGGGTGTCGGGAGCGGGTCGGCCTGTTCTTTGGCAGGAGGCGCCCCCTGGGCCTCTGGCGGGGCGAGAAGCTCGCCCCGGTGGATTGTCGAATGGGGGCCTTATCCTTCGGCGATCAGTCCGATCGCGAGATAGGCGACCACGGGCAGGCCGAAACCGGCGAGCGTGGCGACGACGAAGCCGACCCGAAGCAGGGTGGCGTCGATGCCGAACCTGTTCGAAAGGCCGGCGCAAACGCCCATCAGCTTGCCGTTCGTGCGGTCGAGCCGGAAACCTTCGGTGCGGGGTTCGATGTTGTTGGTCATGGTGTCATGGTCCTGAAAATCGGAGGTGGTGGGTTGGTGGCGGTTAGGCCACCAGACCCGATGCATTGGCGCTGACCGAAGCAGCGAACATTGCGACGACGCAAAGCGAAGCGAAGGCGGCAACGGCGACGGTGCGGACTTCTTCAGTGACGAAACGGATCATGGTGTATCTCCTGTCTGGCGGGGCGGACGATCCGTCCCGATGCCAGATACTTTGCATGGGGCGTGCCAATTTCGATTAATCGCCTATTCATAAGCAGTTGGCGATTTTGGCCTTATTTAGCGAACGCGTATTACGCCAATATATGGGAAATTACGCGTACTGACAGGATTCCGCTCAGATAATTTCTCTACGTCCCGAAAAAATCATTACAGAAGCCGCGAAATCGCCGCGCGTGTTTAGCATAGTCGCCCCCCTGCACGCGTAGTAGGACGGTCGGCGTGTATATCCGCCGCCTCAGCCTGACCGATTTTCGCAACCACCGCGACGCCGCAATCGCCATCGATGCGGCGGTGGTCGTGCTGACCGGCGAAAACGGCGCGGGCAAGACCAACGTGCTCGAAGCGGTCTCGCTGCTGTCGCCGGGACGCGGCCTGCGCCGCGCCGCCTTGCCCGAAATTGCGCGCGAGGGTGCGAGCGGCGGCTTTGCCGTGGCGGCGCGGCTGGCGACGACGCCGCAGGGCGAGGCCGATCTCGCGCTGGGCACCGCGATCGAGCCCTCGGCGCCCGGCCGGCGCAAGGTCAGCGTCAACGGTGCGTCGGCCCCCGCGGCGGCGCTTGGCGAATGGCTGTCGGTGCTATGGCTGACCCCGGCGATGGATCGGCTGTTCGTCGAAGGGCCCGGCGCGCGGCGGCGCTTTCTCGATCGGCTCGTCCTTGCGCTCTATCCCGGGCATGGCGCGCATGCGACGCGTTATGAAGCCGCGATGCGCGCGCGCAACCGGCTGCTGACCGAGGAACGCGGCGGCGATGCCGGCTGGTTCGACGCGCTCGAGGACGCGATGGCAACGCACGGTGCCGCGATCGACGCGGCGCGGCGCGATCTCGTCGCTGCGCTCGCCGACGCGGCCAATGAGGTCGCCGACGGTCCCTTCGCGCGTCCCGTGCTCGCGCTCACAGGCGACAGCGACGCGGGTTGGGAGAGCGAGGCGCTGCGCCGCCTGCTGGCGACGTCGCGACGGCGCGATGCGCGCGCGGGCCGGACGCTCGCCGGGCCGCATCGCGACGACCTGCAGGTCAGCCACGGTGCGAGCGGGCAGGCGGCGGCGAAATGTTCGACCGGCGAACAGAAGGCGCTGCTGCTCGGCCTCGTCCTCGCGCACGGCGACCTGATCGCGGCGCGGCGGGGGCAGCGCCCGATCCTGTTGCTCGACGAGGTCGCGGCGCATCTCGACCCACTGCGCCGCGCAGCGCTGTTCGCGCGGCTCGAAAGCGATGGCGGACAGGTGTGGATGACGGGCACCGAGCCGACTCTGTTCGATGCGGTCAGCGGGAATGCGACGCGGTTGGGCGTCGCTGGCGGGGTCGTCTCGCGCAGTTAGCGCCCGGGAAAGCGCGGTGAGGCGGAGACGTCGACCGCATCGCCCGTCGAGGTCGGGACGACGGCACGGCCGAAGGTGACGTAGCGCTTGGTCGGACGATCGAGAAGATGGTCGTAGCGCGCCTCGACCGCGCCGCGCGGATAGCCCATCAGCCACAAGGTCGTCGGGAAGATCTGGCTGTGGTCGTGTCCCGTTGGCTTCGTGCCAGACAAGGCCGCAGCAGCATCGTGCGGCAGCAGCGCGACGAGCGGCACCGAATATTCGGCGCGGACGGGGGCGGTGCTGCAATGCGGGGGCACGCGGTCCTGGACGTTCTGGCCATGGTCCGAGGTGTAGAAGATCGCCACCGTATTGCGGTCGACACCGGCGAGCAGCGTCTTGAAGAAATCGCGCTTCGAGTAGGCTATCGCAGCATCGTATTGCGCAGCGAGCGAGGCGTCGTCGGGCAGCACACCGGCGGGATAATGGTCGCGGTACTGGAAATGCGCGCCGGCGAGTACGGCATAGGTGAAGCTCCTGGCGGGTTGCTTGAGACGTTCATTGATGGTGCGGGCGATCTTTCGGTCGGTGTCGAGGCCTGCGGCGGCGGGCTGGAAATGATCGATCAATGCGCGTTCGGGAGCAAGCAAGAGATTCTGCGGCGCGCCGGTGACTTGCCCGTCGATCAGCATCGTTTGATAGCCCGCGCGGCGGGCATAGCCCCAGATCGATGGAGTCGCGCGCAGGTCGGTGCGCGGCGAAACGCGCGCGACATCGACGCCCGCGCGTAGCGCGACGTTCGACGGGGCGCTGCAATTGGCCATCGAGGCCGCCTCGCCGAAGTCGATCGGGGCGTACGGCGCGAGCGACGGTGCGACGAGGCGGGCATAGGCATCGTGCACGATGCTTTCGTCGACCAGCCAGACGATATGGCGCGCTTCGGTCGCGCTCTCTGGCACGAGATCGACCCTGGCGCGCGCCGGCGGGGGGTCGGCGAGAACAAGGCGTGCGCCGAAGACATAGAGTCCGCGTTCGGACCCCACCGTGTCGTAGCCGAGCGCGAGCGCGGGCAGGTGCGCGAAGGCAAAGGAGACGACGAGCACGATCGATGCCAGCGGGACGATGGCACGCTGGCGCCAGCCGAACGTCAGTCGGCGCGCGGCGAGAATGGCGAGGATGGCGACCAGCCATTGCGCCCCCGCAATCACGAGCGGCACGGCGAAGGTGGCGAGAGCGGCGTTCGCTTCGCGGCGCTCGCCGAGCATCCAGGCGAGGCTCGCGGTATCGAGCCGGTCGTGCAGCACCTGCTGATAGCCCATCACGACCGCTGTCGAGACCGCGGCAAGCGCGGACACGATGCCGAACCAGCGGCCCGGCAGCCAGGCGATCACGGCAAACAGGACCGCGCCCTGGATCGCCAGCGCGGCGAAGTTGATCGCCATCGAGCGCGGGTCGTGCGCGGCGAGGCGATAGAGGACGCCGTGAACCAGCTGCTGCTCGTTGAACAGGGCAAAGGCGAGCGCGGTCGCCGCCAGCGCCAGCGCGGTGTCGATCGGGCGGCTCAGGCGAAGGGCGTGTTGGCCGGGTCGGTTCGCTTGCACTGGCATGGCGCGACGCTAATCGCTTCGCGCGACGGCGCAAGCCCGGTGCGGCGCGGGTGCAAAGATGGCGCAGGTCTAGGGTCGCGGGTTAACGCAACCACGTCTGGGGTCAGAGGATTTCGCGCACCGTGTCCTGCGGGCGGCAGAAGCGCACGCCCTTGTCGGTCTCGACGAAGGGGCGGTCGACATAGGCGGGGTACGCGACCATCGCATCGAGGATCGCATCGTCGCTCGCGTCGACGAGACCTCGCTCTGCGGCGTCGGTGCCGCGCAGGCGCAGGACATCGTGCGGAGCGACGCCGGCGTCGGCGAACAGTTGCTCGAGCTTGGCGCGGGTGAAGGGCGATTTGAGATATTCGACGACGTGCGTTTCAACCCCTGGCGTCTCTTCGAGAATCGCCAGCGTCTTACGCGAGGTGCCGCATTTCGGATTGTGCCAGATCGTTGCTTTCATGGCGCCTGGATAGCGCAGCAAAAAAAGCGACGCAATGTCGAGACTGATGTTGCAATTGAGAACGACTCTCATTAGCGCGCGTCCACACACACTCAACCGAAAGCTTCTCATGATCTCCAGACTGCTGCCCCTCGCCGTTCGCTCCACTTCGACAGCGATCGCCGCCGCCTCGCTCGCCGCGCCGGCGCTTGCCAAAGCCGAAGACGCGGGATCCGCCCCGATCGCGATTTCGCACGTCGGTGTCGCGAGTGCGGACGCGGTCCAGACGGGCGACGGCATTTTGGTTACCGCCAAGCGGCAAGGCTATGTCGTGCTAGAGACCAGCGCGGGAACCAAGACCGAAACTCCCGTGATCGATGTGCCGCAATCGATAACGATTATCGACAGCAAGCAGATCGCCGACCAGGGCATCCGCTCGATTGCTGATCTCGTTCGATTCGTGCCCGGCGTGACCAGCGGCCAGGGCGAGGGTCATCGCGACCAGATTACGTTGCGTGGCAACAACTCGACCGCCGATTTCTATCTCGACGGCGTGCGCGACGACGTCCAGTATTTCCGCAGTCTCTACAATATCGACCGCGTCGAGATCCTCAAAGGTCCCAATGCGATGATCTTCGGCCGCGGCGGCGGCGGCGGCGTCGTCAACCGCGTCACCAAGAGCGCGCTTCCCGATCGGGCGATCACCGCCGCCACCGCTTCGCTCAATACCTTCGGTAGCTGGTATGTCAGCGGCGATATCAATGTCCCGTTGTCGACCGGCACGCTCGCCAGCGCGGCGCGACTTAACGGCTATTACGAAGAGCTCGCCAGCCACCGCGACGCCTATGACGGGCGCCGCTTCGGGATCAATCCCGTCGCCGGCTTCGAACTCGGCAGCGCAACCAAGCTTGGTCTTTCGTACGAATATGTCGATGACGATCGCGTCGTCGATCGCGGCGTGCCCTCGCTCGGCGGCCGTCCGCTGGCGGGTCATCGCGACTCGTTTTTCGGTGATCCCGACACCAACCGGACGACGTTTGACGCGCATGTTGCCAGCGCACGGCTCAATCACCGGTTTTCGGACGCGCTCGAACTCAACGTGCGCGGTATCTATGGCGATTATGGCAAGATGTACCGCAACATCTATGCAGGTGGCCCCGTCGATCCGACGACGGGCGCATTCAAGGCCGGCGGCTATTGGGACGTGACTGCGCGTGAAAATGTCGTCGGGCAGGCCGATCTCGTCTGGCAGGCCGCGACCGGCAGCATCGGTCACACGCTCCTGATCGGCGTCGAAGCCTCGCGTCAGGACACGCGCAACAATCGTCGCAACGCGGTCTTCGCCACCCCCAATGGCCAGCTCGATGATCGGGTGACGTTCCCGGCGTTTGGCTTCGGCCCAGTCATCCGTGACCGCACCAGCCAAGCCGATGTTCTTGCGGTCTATGCACAGGACCAAATCGAAATCGGACAGGCGATCGAACTCGTTGTCGGTCTGCGCCACGATCGCTTTGCGCTCGACACCGTCGACCTCGTCTCGGGTGCAGCCCTGTCGCGGACCGACTCCCTGTGGTCGCCGCGCGTCGGCCTGATCTACAAGCCTGCCGCGAATGCATCGATCTATGCCAGCTATTCGGTGAGCTTCCTGCCGCAATCGGGCGACCAGTTCCTTTCGCTCAGCCCGACGACCGCCAATCTCGAACCCGAGACGTTTCGAAACTACGAGATCGGGGCAAAATGGGAAGTGCGGCCGGGCCTGATCGCCACCGCTGCCATCTACCAGCTCGACAACGCCAACGGCACCGCCGCTGGTCCCGTCCCCGGGACCGTCTTGCTCACCGGCGAACGACGCACGCGTGGGTTCGAAGCGGGCCTGACCGGTCGGTTGACCGACACGCTGCAGCTTGCCGCGGGTTACAGCTATACCGACGCCAAGGTCATCGGCGGCGACGATGCGGGCAAGCGCACCGCGCAGGTGCCCAAGCACAATGCCAGCCTATGGGCGCGCTATCAGGCGACCGATCGGCTCGGCCTCGGCGTTGGCACGTCGTACCAGTCGAAGAGCTTCGCCAACCTGTCGAACGCGGTGGTGCTGCCCGGCTACGGACGGCTCGACCTTGCCGCCTTCTACAAGCTGACCGACGGTATCGAGGCGCAGATCAATATCGAGAACGTCACCGACGCAACCTATTTTCCCGTCGCGCACAACGACAACAACATCTCGACCGGCGCGCCGGTCAACGCGCGCTTTACGTTGAAGGTGCGCTTCTAGGCGGGATCGACCAGGTCGGTCTTGATCACCGGCGCGTTTTCGAGCGTGCGGTGGACCGGGCACAGATTGGCGACGCGCAGCAGCCTGGCGCGCTGCTCGTCGTCGAGCTCGCCGGTAAGGACGATATGGCGTTCGATGACGTCGAGGCGGCCCTTCTTGGCGCCCTTCGCGCCTTGGATATCGGTGACGCAATCGTCGCAGTGACGCCGGTCGTGCGACAGCGTGACCGATACGTTTTCGAGCGGGATATCCTCGCGCTTAGCGACCATCCGGATCGTCA
>CAZHWG010000079.1:0-7205 GCA_964535925.1 uncultured Sphingorhabdus sp. | reverse complement strand
CGAGGACCTGAGCTTCGAGGCCGAGGACCGCGGCGGCGAGAGTGTGACGGTCGACGCTGACTATGTCGACGCGCAGCTGCCCGATATCGCCCGCGACGCCGATCTCAGCAAATATATCCTCTAGCCCAAGTGAGCGTGCGCGCGGTCACGATCGTCGCCTATGCCGGCTATCGCAGCGAGACGCGCCTGTTCGTGCGCGCACGTATCCTGCGCCATGCGCGACCGCGCGCCATCCCGCGCACCGCGTGGCAGAAATTTCGCGCGATGGCGCGACTCTATGCCTCGCGCGAAGTCGCCGGCTGCACGATCACGCTCAATTATGGTGACCACCGGACGACCGCGGTCAGCGACGCCGAGGGCTATGTCGTGTTCGACATCGCCTTCGCGCGCGAGCTGCCGTTGCCGCCCCACAGCCGCTGGGAAGACGCCACCCTAAGCGCGCACGACTGCCCCTGCCCCGACGGACCGGCCAGGGCGATGATCCTCGCTCCGGGAACCGACATCCACCACGGTGTTATTTCCGACCTCGACGATACCGTGCTCGAGACCGGCGTCTGGAACCTTGCGCGCAACTGGCGGCGCGTGCTTGCCTCGAACCCCGGCGATCGCATTGCGGTGCCCGGGGTCGAGGATCTCTTCACGCATATCGGCGGCGGCGCGGGCGGCGAAGCCGACGAAAGCGCGAGCGCGCCAAGCCCGTCGCGACCATTCTTCTATATCTCGTCGAGCCCGTGGAATCTGTACGGCTTCCTCACCGAATTCCTGTCGCTCAACAATCTCCCGTTGGGCCCGATGAAGTTGAAGGACTGGGGATTCAACCGCGGGACGCTCGGCAGCAAGAGCCACGGGATGCACAAGACCGCAGCGATCGCCCAGCTGATCGAATTCTATCCGGCGCTAAAGTTCATCCTGATCGGCGACGACAGCCAGGGCGACGTCGCCGCCTATGCCGATGCTGTCGTCAGCCATCCAGGTCGCGTCGCGGCGGTGCTGATCCGCCATGTCCATGCCACCTCTTTCACGCCGCAAGAGCGCGACGCGATCGCCGCGATCCGTCATGCGGGCGTCCCCGTCTGGACCGGCTCGGCGTTCGACGTGGGCGAAGACATGCTGGCCTCGCTAAACCTGTCGACCAGCGCCGAAGTCGAACAGGTGGCAAAGACGCTCGACAAGGCCGAGGTCGAGCATGACGCGCCGCTCGATCGAGAGTCGCCGGGCGCATAAGACGCTCGCCCGTTTAGCTGTCTGAGGATGCCGTTCGCCGTTCGGCCCACCATGCCATGCGCTCGGCTATCCGCTTTTCGAAACCCTGGTCCTTGGGCGCATAATAATCGCCCGGTTGCATCTCCTCGGGCCAGTAATTGGCGCCGGAAAAGCCGCCGTCCTCGTTATGGTCGTAGCGGTAGCCATCGCCATAGCCGAGTTCCTTCATCAGCTTGGTCGGGGCGTTGACGATGTTCATCGGCGGCATCAGCGATCCGGTCGTCCGGGCGTCCTTCCACGCGGCCTTTTGCGCGGCATAGACGGCGTTCGACTTGGGCGCGGTGGCGCAATAGAGGCACGCCTGGACGATCGCCAGCTCGCCTTCGGGCGAGCCGAGGAAATCATAGGCGTCCTTCGCGGCGAGGCATTGCACCAGCGCCTGCGGATCGGCGAGGCCGATATCCTCGCTGGCGAAACGGACGATGCGGCGCAGCACGTAGAGCGGCTCCTCGCCAGCGACGAGCATCCGCGCCAGCCAGTAGAGCGACGCCTGCGGATCGGAGCCGCGCAGCGATTTGTGCAGCGCCGAGATGAGATTGTAATGGCCCTCGCGGTCCTTGTCGTAGACCGCGACGCGGCGCTGGAGAAACTTGGCCAGCCCAGCCGGATCGAGCGGCGCGTCGAATTCGACCGAGAACAAGGTTTCGGCCTGATTGAGCAGGAACCGTCCATCGCCGTCGGCCGAGGCGATCAGCGCCTCGCGCGCCTCCTGCGTTACCGGCAGGTCGCGCCCGACCAGTGCCTCGGCGCGCGCCAGCAGCGCATCGAGCGCGGCAGCATCGAGCCGGTGGAGGACGAGCACCTGCGCACGGCTGAGCAAGGCGGCATTGAGTTCGAAGCTCGGATTCTCGGTCGTCGCGCCGACAAGCACGACGGTGCCGTCCTCGACATAAGGCAGGAAACCGTCCTGCTGCGAACGATTGAAGCGGTGGATCTCGTCGACGAACAGCAATGTCTGCTGTCCGGCACGGGCATAATCGCGCGCCTCGGCAAAGATCTTGCGCAGGTCGGCGACCCCCGAAAACACCGCCGACAACGCGACGAAGCGCAAACCCACCGCATCGGCGAGCAGACGCGCAATACTCGTCTTGCCCGTCCCCGGCGGCCCCCAGAAGACGATCGACGACAGCTTGCCAGCATCGACCATCCGGCTAATCGTCCCGCCCTCACCGGTCAGGTGGTCCTGGCCGACGATATCGCCAAGCGCCTCGGGCCGCAGCCGGTCGGCGAGCGGCGCACTGTCGGAGCGCGCATCGGCACGCTGCGGTTTTGCGGAAGCGAAGAGATCGGCCATCGCTGTGAAATAGGCGCTCGCGTCCGATAGTTCCACTCGCAACGCGCATCGACGCGTTTGCATGGCGGTGCGGTTGCGCTACGAGCGGGACGCCGAGGGGGAATCCATGCCGACCGAGACGCCAACGACCGACCCGGCGAGCGCCGCCGACAGCTTCATCTCGCGCCTCCTGCTGGCGAGCGCGGCGGCATTGGTCGTGCTGGTCATTCTCGCGTCGGTCGGCCGCCTGCCGCTGTTGGCGAACGCGTTCCTGATACGGCACGACCTAGCGATCACGCTGACGCTCGCGGTGCTGTTCGTCGTCTTCGCCGGGCCGCTATCGCGATCGCGCGACCAACACCCCCTGATCGCGCTCGACCGGCGCTACATCGCGACCGCATCGCTGATTGTCGTCGTTGTCGGCGTGATCGGGTTCCGGACAATCCTATGGGGCCACGACCTCAGTCGTGACGAACAGATGGCGATCTTCGACGCGCGGATTTTCACCGCCGGTCACTGGGTCGGGATGATCCCCGAGCCATGGCTCGCCCTTCGTCCGGCGCTCAACACCATCTTCATGCAGCCCGGCCTCGCCGACGGGGCGTGGGCGTCGGATTACCGGCCGATCAATTCGGCGCTTCACGCCATCGGCCAGCTGCTCGGTTATGCGCACATCGTTGGGCCGCTGTTCGGTGCGCTCGGCCTGTGGGCGACGTGGCGCTGCGCCCGGCTCATGTGGCCCGACCGCGCGGGCGCCGAAGCCGCGACGGTCAGCGTGGCCACGCTGCTGCTCAGTGCGCAGTTCCTGCTCAACGCGATGACCGCCTATGCGATGGCGCCCTTGCTCGCGCTCAACATGCTCTGGCTGCTACTCGTCTGGCGCGACGACAAGCCCGGCCACGCCGGCGCGCTGGCGATCGGTTTCTTCGCCACCGGCCTCCACCAGGTCCTCTACCATCCGCTGTTCGCCTTTCCCGTCGCCGCGATCTTCCTGATCCAGCGTCGCTGGGGTCTCGCCGCGATCTATGCCCTCGCCTATCCCGCCTTCATCCTGTTCTGGGAGGTGTTTTCGGGCCTGCGCGCAGACTGGGCGGGTATGCTGCCGATGGCCGGCGCGGCCGGCGCTCCGGCGACCGGTGCCGTCGGGGGCCTGATCGACCAGGCACGCAACCTGGCGGGCGAATTCGGCTGGGGGTCGGTGACGATCCAGGCTGCCAACCTCGTCCGCTTGCTGAGCTGGCAGCATCTCGCCTTCCTGCCCTTACTGATCGCGGGCGGCGTGCGCGCCTGGCGGACACGCGACACCCGGCTGCTGACGCTGGTCGCGATCGTCGTCCTGACCATCGCGATCAAGCTCGTCCTGCGGCCCTATCAGGGCCATGGCTGGGGCTATCGCTATCTCCACGGCGCGCTCGGTGCGATGTGCCTGTTGTGCGGGGCCGGCTGGATCGAGCTGCGGGCTCGCGGCATCGCCCATGCGCGCCTGTTCATCACCTTGTCGCTGGTGACGCTGGTGACGGTCATCCCGCTGCGCTTCTTCCACGCACATCAGTTCGCCGGAGCGTTCGCGCGGCCCGCCATTGCCGCGATCAAGTCGGGCGCAGAGGTTGCGATCGTCGACAATCTCGCCGCACCGTTTTCGCAGGATATCGTCATCAACGATCCGTTTGTCCGCAACCGCCCGGTCATGCTGCTCGCCTCGGGGATCAGCCCTGGGCAGGTCGCGGCCCTATGCCGCGACTATCGCCTCACGACGATCGACCGACACGACCTCGCTGCGGTCAACGCATTCTTCAGGCGATCGCTGACAGCGACAGAGCCGAGCCGGAGCGATGCGACCATGGCGGCAGCGACGCGTTGCCGCGCGACTCAGCAGCTTCGGTCGGCCAGTTCGAGGTAAAGATCGACGATCCGCTGGTTGACCGCGTCCCAGCTGTAATCCTCGCTGCGCGCCTCGCCCGCGAGACCTGCCGCGTCTCGCACCGCCCGGTCCTCGCAATAGGTCGCCAGCGCGTCGGCATAGCCGTCGATATCGCGTGGTTCGACGAGCCGCCCCGTCACGCCATCGACGACCAGGCTGGCGCTGCCGGTGGCGCGCGCGGCAACGACGGGTACGCGGCTCGACATCGCCTCGAGCGTCACATTGCCGAAGGTTTCGGTGACCGAGGGGTTGAGGAAAATGTCAAGCGAGGCAACCGCGCGGCCGAGGTCGTCGCCCTTCTGGAAGCCGACGAAATGCGCGTCGGGAAGCAGCTCCTCGAACTTGCCGCGCGCGGGGCCGTCGCCGACGACGATCGTCGCGAAATCGGTCCCGCGTGCCTTGAGCCGATCGACCGCGGCGGCGAACACGTCGAGCCCCTTTTCCATCACCAGCCGGCCGACAAAACCGATCGCGGGCGTCTCGTCGGCAATACCGAGCGAACGGCGCCAGGCCATGTCGCGGCGGGCGGGATCGAAGCGCTCCTTGTCGACGCCGCGGCTCCAGATGCCAATCCGGTCGTTCATCCGCTCTTCGCGCAGCACGTCGGCCATCGATTCTGACGGCGCTACGATCGCATCGCAGCGGCGGTAGAGATTGCGCTGGTAGATCGTCAGCAACGGCTCGAGAGCGCCGAGATGGTAATAGCGAAGATAGGTCTCGAAGCGCGTGTGGATCGATGCCAGCGTCGCGATATTATGCTTGCGCGCGAGTGCTATCGCCCGTTGGGCGAGGAAATCGGGGCTCGAAATCTGCACGACATTGGGTGCGAAATCGAGCATGTCGCGCTTCACCGCAGCGGGGATCGCATAGGGAAAGCGATATTCCTCGCGCCCGGGAATCGCGAACGACGGCACGCCGACGAGATCGCCGGTCGGTTCGAACGCGGGCTCGTCGACGGTCGGCGAGTAGACCCGCACCGCCGCGCCCTGGTCGAGCAGGTAGCCGACCAACCGGTTGAGCGCCTGGTTCGCGCCGTCGCGGACGTAATTATAGTTGCCGCTGAACAGGGCTATTCGAAGGTCGGTCGCGCGCATCGCGCCTCGTTAAGGACAAAGCGGGTGTGAGGCAATCAAAGTTGGCGCGTCCCTGTCGGGGCGATTACCGGCCTAAATCAGCGCTAAGCCTCGGCCTTCGCGACGGGCGGATGAAGCCGGACCCGCGACACGCGGCGATAGTCGCTGGCCAGGATCTCGAGCCGCCAGCCGCTGTCGTGCAGCAGGATCTCGCCCGCCTTGGGTACGTGCCCGGCCAGCACGAAGGCCAGCCCCCCGAGCGTATCGACATCGCCCTCGACCTCGGCCAGCCGCGGCGAAACGGTGCGGGCGAGATCGTCGAGCTCGACGCGCGCATCGGCGTCCCACACGCCGTCTTCGCGCGCGACCAGCTCTTCGACCGGCTCGTCGTCGTGCTCGTCCTCGATCTCGCCGACGATTTCCTCGACGAGGTCCTCGATCGTGACGAGCCCTTCGGTGCCCGAATATTCATCGACCACGATCGCGAGGTGCGTGCGCTTCGAGCGCATTTCGGCAAGCAGGTCGAGCACGCCCATCGAAACCGGCACGTAAAGCGGCTGGCGGATCAGCGGCGACCAGTCCTCGTCGCCCGAATCCTCGGCCAGGCGGGCGAAGACGTCCTTGACGTGGAGCATGCCGACGATCGAATCAAGACTGCCCTGATAGACCGGCAGGCGACTGTGGCCGGCCTCCGCGAACTGCGAGACGATCTCGCCAAAGCTCGATGTCGCCGCGATGGCGATGATGTCGGCGCGCGGGACGGCGACGTCGTCCGCGGTCTCCTCGCCGAAATGCAGCATGTTGCGCAGCATCTGCCGCTCGAGCGGGGTGAGGTCGGTCGACGGTCCCTTGGCCGCTGCGATGCGCGCATCGTCGTCGTGCTCGTGATCGTCGATGACGTCCTCGAGCTGCTCGCGCAGCGACTGTTCTTCGCCGTCACCGAATAGCAGGGCCTTCAGGCCCCGCCATATTCGTCCCGAACCTTCGTCGGTATCGCCCGCATCGCTTGCGGGCAGGGAAACGTCATCGGCCATCGGCGTCAATCTCGTCCTGTTCATAGGGGTCATGCAAACCGAGACGGCGCATCACCCGGGCTTCGATCCGCTCCATCGTCTCGGCCTCGTCATCGTCCTGATGATCGTGGCCGAGCAGATGCAGCGCACCGTGAGCGACAAGATGGGTCACATGCGCCTGCAATGCAATCCCGCGCGTGGCCGCCTCGGCGCTGCACACGCCGAGCGCGAGCGCGATATCACCGAGCAGAAGCGCGGGCGAGCGGGCCACCGCGGCGGCGATATCGCCGTCGACCTGAGGGAAGGACAGGACGTTGGTCGCGCTGTCCTTGCCGCGATAGTCGCGGTTGAGCAGGCGAACCGCCGCGTCGTCGGTCAGCAATAGCGACACTTCGACAGGCGTTTGGTCCACGACGAGCAGGTCCAGCCCGGCCTCATCGAACGCGGTCGCGATCGCCTCGCGCGCCAGCCCGGCCCAGTCGTACGCCGGCCAATCGGCGGCTAGCTCGACCTCGACCTCAAGCACGTCGTCGCTCAGGCATCGGGGCCTTCATAGGCCTCAACGATCTTGCCGACGACGATCTTGGCGATGCTCGGGTTTTCCTCGAACCACTCGGCCAGCTTTTCGCCCACCAGATTCTCGACCGCCGGGCGGACCTCGG
>CAZHWG010000078.1:2310-7283 GCA_964535925.1 uncultured Sphingorhabdus sp. | reverse complement strand
GGCATCGCCGTATCGTCCATACCACGCCTGGAGCCTCGCATGTCAGCCACCCGTCAATCGCGCATGATCATCCTCGGTTCGGGTCCCGCCGGCCTGTCGGCCGCGATCTACGCCGCACGCGCGGGCATGAAGCCTATCGTGATCCAGGGCATGCAGCCCGGCGGGCAGCTGACGATCACCACCGATGTCGAAAACTATCCCGGCTTCGCCGAGGTCGTCCAGGGCCCGTGGCTGATGGAACAGATGCAGGCGCAGGCCGAACATGTCGGCACCGAGATGGTCTATGACCTGATCGTCGATGTCGACCTGTCGCGCCGTCCGTTCCGCCTGACCGGCGACGGCGGCGCGATCTACGAAGGCGAGACGCTGGTCATCGCGACCGGCGCGCAGGCGAAATGGCTCGGCGCGCCGGGCGAGGCCGAACTCGGCGGTAAGGGCGTGTCGGCCTGCGCGACGTGCGACGGGTTTTTCTATCGCGGCAAGAAGGTCGTCGTCATCGGCGGCGGCAACACCGCGGTCGAGGAAGCGCTCTACATGACCAATCACTCGGACGACGTGACGCTGATCCATCGCCGCGATTCGCTGCGCTCGGAAAAGATCCTGCAGGACCGACTGTTCGCCAACCCGAAGATCTCGGTGCTGTGGAACAGGAGCGTCGAGGCCTTCGTTAGCGGCGGCGATCCCGAAGGGCTGGTCGGCGTCGACCTCGTCGATACCGTCACCGGCGAAAAGAGCCACGAGCCGTGCGACGGTGCCTTCGTCGCGATCGGCCATGCGCCGTCGACCGAGCTGTTCAAGGGCAAGCTGCCGATGGATGACCACGGTTATCTCGACGTCGAAAAGGGCACCAGCCGGACCGTCATTCCCGGCGTCTTCGCTGCAGGCGACGTGTCGGACAAGGTCTACCGCCAGGCGGTTACCGCCGCCGGCATGGGCTGCATGGCCGCGCTCGATGCCGAAAAATTCCTTGCCGAAGCCGATTTCGAGACCGCCGAAGCGGCCGAGTAGGCCTCACCGCGATCGGGTGAGGGCCTCGATCAGCCGCTGATCGAGCCACGCCATATCGTCCTCGCGCGCGAAGCTGTGCGACGCACTGTCGAGACGCTGCAGCGACACCAGCGCGTTATCGCGCGCGGCGGCAAAGGCAGGCGATGTCCATGCTGCCTCGAACTCGATCGCGGTACGGTCGCGCGCGGCGAGCAGGACCTGCGTCGGGATCGTGCTGCGCGCCATCGCTTTGCCGAGCCGCGTAGTCAGCGCCGAAGGCGCGTCGCCACCACGTGCGCGCAATAGGCCGCGCGCCAGCTTGCCGAGATCGACACCGCCGCGCAGCAGGCGCAGCCATTCGCGTGGGTTCCTGAGCTTGGCGCGATAGCGTGCCCGGATGGCCGCCGCCGAGGGAATGGGGCTGTCGTCGTCCTCACCCTTTGCCGACGCTTCTTCCTCGATCACCCACGGATTGGCGAGGACGAGCGCGTCGATCCCCGCGAGCGGGCCGTGCAGCAGCAGCGCGCTTGCTGCGTCGCAATTGCCGAACGCGGCGATCGGCGTGTTCGGCGGACAGGCCGCGCGCAATTGCGCGAGCGCTGCTGCGATATCGGGCCCGCTGGCATCGAAGCCGCGATTGTTGCCCTCGCTGTCGCCCACGCCGCGCCGGTCGAAGCGCAGGACCGCAAAGCCCTGCGCGGCGAACCGCTGGGCCAGCATCGCCATGCCGCGATGCGCGCCGCTGCGCAGCTCGTTGCCTCCCGAGACGACCAGCAACGCGGCACGCGGCGCGCCTTCGGGCCGGTCGATCGTCGCGGCGATCGTGTCGCCCTCGCAGGCGAAACTCAGATGATCTCGCATGACGTCATCCATGCATTGATGTCGTTGGCGATCGCGGTCGCGAGGCCCGCATCCTCGCCGGGCTCCGCTTGGAGCCAGAGCGGACGGCCGGGCAGGGCGTTGTCGCCCGCGCCGAGCGCGACGTCGCGGCAGGGTGCCAGCGCGGCGGGTTCGGCGACGCGCAGCTGCGCGATCATCGCCGGCGACAGGACGTTGCCGGCGAGGCGCACGGCTTCGTTCGTCGCCTTCGCCTCGAGCTCGGCCATGCTGGTATCGAGCCCCGCCTCACGATCGCCCGCGATCCGCGTGCGCATCATCGTCTTGAGCAGGCTCGCGCCGCGGACCGGAGCAAGCCGCCAGCGCGCCGCACCGGCGATGTCGTCGATCAGCGCGCCACCCCTGATCGAGGCGACCAGTACGGGGCGGTCGGCGTTCGCGATATGCCCGGCGAGCGCTGCCCGCCAGTTGGTCAGTGTCGCATCGACGGTCGGCACTAGCGACTCGTTCTGGCCGGGCAGGTCGGGAAGGATCGACCCGACACCGCGCTCGGCCAGCGCGCGCATGGCGAGGCGGACCGTCCGGCGGAGGCGGTTGGCCTCCTCGAACAGTGGCAGGACGAACAGGACAGCGGGACCCGTCGCCGGCCCATCGCGAACGATCTGCTCGGGAGAGGCGGCCGCGCTCATCGTGCGAGGCGACCGCGCGGCATGTCAGCCGAGCGCCTTGGTCTGGGCAAAGCGGACCAGCGCGCCGAAATTCTCGAAAATCTCGCCATCGACCTCGTCATCGTCGACCGTCATGCCAAGCCGGTCCTCGAGTTCGGTGAGCAGGCCCGCCACGGCCATCGAATCGAGTTCGGGCAGCGACCCGAACAGTTCGGTCTGCGCGTCGAATCCCGCCACGCGGGCCTCGTCGATGCCGAGCACGTCGCGCAACACCGCGCGCACCGTCGCCTCGACCGTATCGGCGCCTTCGAAAATCATGCAAATTCCCCGCGAGACCGCTGTTTCTGCGCTGCCTGTTAATCCGAACCGCGCCGCTTAACAAGCCGCGACAGCGCGGTTTTCATTGCCGGAAACCACGCGGCCGGGCGACGCAGGTTGTACATCTCGACGCGATAGAGCGGGTGACACGCGTTCATCCAGTCGCGCTTGTAGGCGTCGTCGCCGGTGCCGAAATCGATCTTGCGGACGTGGTCGCGCTCGAACGCGTGTTTGAACATCGCATAGCTCAGCAACGTGCCCGGCGATGCCTTGTCGCTGTCCTCGACATGCGCCAGCTTGTGGATGTTGGCGACGCCATGATCGGTGGTCCACATCTGCGCCGCGACCGGCCGCCCCTCGATCCGCGCCACGCCGAGCCGCAGTGCGCCCGCCGCGCCTTCCTGTTCGGCGAGCGCGCGGAGGAATTCGGGATGCCCCTCTTCGGGTTTCCAGCTTTGCGCATAAACCTCCTCATAGGCGGCCCAGGCGTCGGCATCGAAACGGTCGAACAGTTTGAGCGTGACGATATTCTTCTTCGCCTTGCGCTTGACCGTGCTCTTGAGCGCGCCGGGCCGCTCGGCCCAGTAGGTCGCGAAATCGATGCCGTTGGTATCGAGCGAGTGGTTGACCGTCTTGACCTCGGAAAACACGCGCCAGCCGGCGCGGCGAAAGCTCGTCTCGACCAGCGCGAGATCGCTTTCGGGCAGGGGCTCGATCGATATCCGGCAGGCACGACCGCGCAGGCGCTGCGCCGTGGCGGTCAGCAGCTTGAGCTTGGTTTCATCTGAAGGGTTGCCGGTAAATATCGGATGGAAAGAGAAACTATACCAGCTCGCCAGGCTGACCAGCGAGTCATCATGCTCGTGCGCAAGGACCAGCCAGCAATCCGAATGTTCGGTGCGCGTGCGCACTGCAAGGACACGCCAGTGCGGCGCGCAAAGGCGGTGGAGCAGGCTGAACCAGTCGAGCCGGTCGAACAATGAAGGCTGGCGATCCCGACCGAGCGCGCGCGCCGAATTTTCGGCGATGCGGTCGAGCTTGACGTGATATTCACCCTTAACCCACATACATTCCCGTCCGTTCGCGCAGTGCGAGCCTGCAATCATCTCATTATGCGGAAAAAGTCGTGACCGAAACGCTAACCATCGCACCGCAGACGATTGACTGCCTGATGCGGCGCGGCGCGGCAAGCGCGATCGCGCTCGAAACGCCGCGCGAAACGCTTGAATTTGCAGCAATCGAGGACCGCGTGGCGGCGATGGCGGCGGTCCTGCGCGGGCATGGGCTTGTCCCCGGCGATCGTGTCGCGACCTGGCTCGCCAAGACGTCGGAGGCATGCCTGATGCCGCTCGCCGCGGCGCGCGCGGGCCTGATCCACGTCCCGGTCAACCCGCTGCTCAAGCGCGCTCAGGTCGCGCATATCCTCGTCGACAGCGGCGCGCGGCTGTTGCTGTCGAATGGGGCGCGTCTCGCCACGCTCGACCGCGCCGATGGCGACAGCGCCCGCGTCGATGTCGATGCATTTGCCGCGGTGGTCGCCGCGACCGGTGACCGGGTCGCGCAATCGCCTGCCGCGCCCGACGATATTGCCGCGATCCTTTACACCAGCGGCTCGACGGGAAAGCCCAAGGGCGTCGTGCTGAGCCACGCCAACCTCTGGCTCGGCGCCCAGTCGGTGGCGCATTATCTCGGCCTTTCGGCCGACGACCGGACGCTGTGCGTCCTGCCGCTGAGCTTCGATTATGGCCAGAACCAGCTGTTTTCGACCTGGTATGCGGGCGGTGTCTGTATCCCGCTCGACTATCTCACGCCGCGTGACGTCATGAAATCGGTCGCCAGGCGGTCGATCACGACGCTCGCCGGCGTGCCGCCTTTGTGGGTCCAGCTCGTCGAGCTCGACTGGGCCGACGGTGCGGGCCGATCGCTGCGCCGGCTGACCAATTCGGGCGGCGCGCTGACGCGTCCGCTCGTGCGGCGCCTGCGCGCGCTGTTTCCCGATGCCGACCTTTATCCGATGTATGGCCTGACCGAGGCGTTCCGGTCGACCTATCTCGACCCCGGCCTCGTTGCCGCGCATCCCGAATCGATGGGCCGCGCGATTCCCTTCGCCGAAATCCTCGTCGTCCGGCCCGACGGCTCCCCGACCGGGGCCGACGAACCGGG
>CAZHWG010000078.1:0-2300 GCA_964535925.1 uncultured Sphingorhabdus sp. | reverse complement strand
GCTGGTCCATTGCGGCCCGCTCGTCGCGCAGGGATATTGGCGCGATCCGGCGCGCACGGCAAAGCGGTTCAGGCCCGCGCCGCCGCATTCGACCTATGGTGGCACCGCGGTCTGGTCGGGCGACAGCGTCCGGCGCGATGCCGACGGCCTGCTCTATTTCGTCGGGCGCGACGATGCGATGATCAAGTCGGCGGGCAACCGCATCAGCCCGAGCGAGATCGAGGACGCGGCGGTCGAATGCGACGGCGTCGCCGAAGCGGTCGCGCTCGGCGTCAAGGACGCCCGGCTCGGCGAGGCGATCGTCCTGATCGTCCGCGGCAATGGCGACGACGACGCCTTGCGCAAGCACCTTCGCAACGAACTGCCCAACTTCATGCACCCCGCGCGGCTCATCTGGCGCGATGCGCTACCGCGCAATCCCAACGGAAAGCTCGACCGGGTGGCGCTGGCGAATGAAATCGCGCAGGAGGTGACGTCATGAAGCCAACCGGCCCGATCCCGCCCTATTTCGTCGCCGATAGCGATGGCATGCTGATGATTGGCGGCCGCCGCGCCGACGATCTCGTCGCCGAAGCAGGTGACACGCCGCTGTTCGTGTACGACATGGACATCATACGCCAGCGCACGGAGCGGTTGCGCGCGGCGATGCCGAATGAACTGGCCTTGCATTTCGCGATCAAGGCTAACCCCTGGGCGCCCGTGCTTGCCGCGATGGCGCCGCTGGTCGACGGGTTCGACGTCGCCTCGCAGGGCGAGATGGAGCGCGCGATCGCTGCAGGCATGGACGCGGGGGCGGTCAGCTTTGCCGGCCCAGGCAAGCGCGATCGTGAACTCAAAGCCGCGATTCTGGCGGGGGTCACGCTCAACGCTGAGTCCGAGGGCGAAGTGTCGCGGGCACTGGCGATCGGCCGCGACCTCGGTATCGCACCGCGCATCGCAATCCGCGTCAATCCTAGTTTCGACCTCAAGGGCTCGGGGATGAAGATGGGTGGCGGGGCAAAGCCGTTCGGGGTCGACGCCGATCGCGTTCCAGTGCTGGTCGAGGCTGTGATTGCTGGCGGCGGCGACTGGCGCGGCTTTCATATCTTCGCCGGTTCGCAGTCGCTTGATGCCGATGCGATCATGGAGGCGCAGGCGCAGACGATCGCGTTGGCTGCCGATCTCGCCGAGCAAGTCGGCACAGCGCCGCGGCACGTCAACATCGGCGGCGGGCTGGGCATCCCCTATTTCTCGGGCGATGTCTCGCTCGACATAGAATCAATTGGAAGTGCGCTCGAGAAGCAACTGAACAAAACGTCAAAAATCCTAGAAGATACGCAATTCGCGATGGAGCTCGGACGCTGGTTCGTTGCCGAGGCAGGGGTCTATCTGACGCGCGTCGTCGACCGCAAGACGAGCCACGACCAGACCTTCCTCGTCTGTGATGGCGGGCTGCATCACCAGCTTGCTGCGTCGGGCAATTTCGGCACGGTGATCCGGCGCAATTATCCCGTTGCGGTCGCCAATCGCTTTCCTGCGGAGGCCAGCGAGACGGTGTCGGTGGTCGGTCCGCTGTGTACCCCGCTCGACCGGCTCGGCGACCAGGTCGCCTTGCCGCACGCCGAGCCGGGCGAGCTGATTGCGGTGTTCCTCGCCGGGGCCTATGGGCGCTCGGCCAGCCCTACCGGCTTCCTCGGCCATCCCGAGCCGCTCGAGGTTCTTGTTAACGCTTGATCTTGTCCACGTCCCGGCACGGGGCAGGCGATACTTCACTAACGCAATGTTCACCCTTTTGCGCCAAAAGGCGCGCAATGACGTCATCGACGCACGGGTTTCGCACGCCGCGAAGCCCGCGTTTCGGCACAAGGAATTTGCTATGCGAAAAGCCAATATCGCCCGTTTGATCGCTGCGAGCAGCGTCACGGCGCTCTCGGTGAGCGGTTGCGCATCGGGAGTCGCGACGGCGCCTGAACTGCCGCCCGCATCGTTCGTCCAGCAGCAGCAGGGGCCGAGCGAGGAATATATCATCGGTCCGCTTGACCAGCTGACGATCTTCGTCTGGCGCAATCCCGAGCTCGGCGCGAAGGTGCAGGTACGCCCCGACGGCCGCATCACGACGCCGCTGATCACCGACCTGCCCGCGGTCGGCAAGACGCCCTCGCAGCTCGGCGAAGACATCAAGCTGCGATTGAGCGAATTCATCAACGATCCGATCGTCAGCGTCATCGTCAATGATTTCGCGGGCACTTATTCGCAGCAGGTGCGCATCGTCGGGGCGACCGAAAAGCCGGCCTCGATCCCCTACCGCGCCAACATGACCG
>CAZHWG010000077.1:0-7305 GCA_964535925.1 uncultured Sphingorhabdus sp. | reverse complement strand
CGATGACTGCGGCGGCGGGTCTGCCCGCTTATGAGATCAGCAATCACGCGCGCATCGGCGAGGAGAGTCGCCATAACCTGACCTATTGGCGCTATGGCGATTATGTCGGCATCGGTCCCGGCGCGCACGGACGGCGCGGCAAGGCGGCGAGCGAACGCCATAAGAAACCCGAAAACTACCTCGCCGCGGTCGCGCGCAACGCGCACGGGATCAAGGCCGAGGCAGATCTCGACCCAGCGACGCGTGCGACCGAGGCGTTGCTGATGGGCCTGCGGTTGGCCGAGGGCGTCGATCTCGACCGCATTGCCGAGAACAGCGGGATCGCCGCCGACGCGCTGATCGACCCCGCCGCGGCCGACGAGCTCGCTGGTCTCGGCCTGCTGACGCGCGACGGCACGCGGGTCACCGTGACCGAGGCCGGGATGATCCTGCTCGACGCGATCTTGCCGCGACTGGTCGCGGTGGGCTGATCCGCGACCGGCGCCTTTATTCGTGACCGAAGCACGCCTAGGCTGAATGGATGACCCCCGCGTCTGACCTGATCGACCGCTGGCGCGACCATCTCGCGATCGAGCGGCGGCGCTCGGCGCATACGGTGCGCGCCTATACGACGACCGCCGAGCGGTTGTGCGCGTTCGTCATGGCGCATCGCGGCGAGGCGGTTACCGCAGCGCATATCGCCGCGCTGACCCCCGGCGACCTTCGCGCCTATCTTGCCGCGCGGCGCGGTGACGGCCTGTCGAATGCATCGGCGGCGCGCGAGCTGTCGGCGTTGCGTGGCTTCCTGCGCTTCGTCGGCGGGGAGGATGCGGTCGTGCCGCTGGTCAAGGGGCCGCGCGTTAGGAAAGGCGTGCCGCGCCCGGTCACGCCTGACGAGGCGGTCGCGCTCGCCGACGATCTCGCCGAATCCGCTGCCGACGCCTGGACCGGCGCGCGCGACTGGGCGGTGCTGATGCTGCTCTATGGCGCGGGGCTGCGTATCGGCGAGGCGCTCTCGCTGACCGGAGCCGTCCTGCCGCTTGGCGATAGCCTGCGCGTAACCGGCAAGCGCGGCAAGACGCGCATCGTACCGCTGCTCGCCACCGTGCGCGAGGGTATCGAGGCCTATGTCGCTCTGTGCCCCTATGATCTCGCCGGCGAAGCGCCGCTGTTCCGTGGCCAGCGTGGCGGGCCGTTGTCGCCCGCGATCATCCGCCGTGCGGTCCAGGCGGCCCGCACGCGGCTGGGTCTGTCCGATCGCGCCACGCCGCACGCGCTGCGCCACAGCTTCGCGACGCATTTGTTGGCGGGCGGTGCCGATCTGCGCAGCCTGCAGGAACTGCTCGGTCATGCCAGCCTGACCTCGACGCAGGTTTATACCGCGGTCGACGCGGCGCATTTGCTCGACGTCTATCGCAACGCGCATCCGCGGGCCGAGTAAGTCCGCACGGGCTTTGCCGCCCGAGCCTGACTAGGCCATCGCCGCCAACCGTCGGTCGATCGCGTCCCAGATCATGCCGGGCGTGTCGGTGCCGTTGAATGTATCGATCGCGACGATGCCGGTGGGCGAGGTGACGTTGATTTCGGTCAGCCACTCGCCGCCGATGACGTCGATGCCGGTGAAGATCAGCCCGCGGCGTTTGAGCTCGGGGCCCATCGCGACGCAGATTTCCTCTTCGCGCGCGGTCAGCGTCGTCGCCTCGGCATGGCCTCCGGCGGCGAGGTTCGATCGGAACTCGCCTTCGCCTGGCTTGCGGTTGATTGCTCCGGCTATTGCGCCGTCGACCAGGACGATGCGCTTGTCGCCCTCGGCGACGCTAGGCAGGAATGCCTGGACCATGAAGGGCTCGCGCCAGACCTGGCCGAACAGCTCGACCAGCGCCGACAGGTTCATGCCGTCGTCGCCGATGCGGAACACCGCCTTGCCGCCGTTGCCGTGGATCGGCTTGACGACGATCGACCCGTGCTGGGCGTGAAACGCGCGCACTTCGTCGAGATCGAGCGTGACGAGCGTCGGCGGCATGAAGCGCGCATAATCGAGCACCATGACCTTCTCGGGCGCGTTGCGCACGCTCGCCGGGTCGTTGACGATCAACGTGCGCTCGCTGATCCGCTCGAGCAGGTGCGTCGCGGTGATATAGCCCAGGTCGAACGGTGGATCCTGGCGCATCAGCACGACATCGATGTCCTTGCCTAGGTCGATCACTTCCTCGTCGCCCAGCGTGTAATGGTCGCCCTCGACGCGCCGGACGGTGACGGCGCGCGCGCGCGCGGTCAGCCGGTCGTCGCGCCAGGTCAGGTGGCGCACGTCGTAATGCCACAGGCGATGGCCGCGCTCCTGCGCCGCTAGCATCAGCGCAAAGCTCGAATCGCCCGCGATGTTGATGCTGTCGATCGGGTCCATCTGGACGGCGACGTTGAGGGTCATGGGCGTTCCTATCCTATCCACGCGTTGGCGATGTGGCGCGGCCAGCGGCGCGGCGCAAGGAGGAGCACGTCGATCCGCACGTCTTCGCCGTGCGCGGCATAGCGGGGGGCGAGCGCGTTGGCGGCGGCTGCGACGCGGCGCAGGCGGTTGCGGTCGATCGCATCGTCGAGGTCGCGCGAAGCGGCGCGCCATTTGACCTCGACAAAGGCGACGGTGCGCGCGCGCCGCGCGATCAGGTCGACTTCGCCGCCGGGCGCACGGACGCGCCGCGCGACGATCCGCCAGCCGTGGAGGCGCAGATACCATGCGGCGAGGCTTTCGCCCTTGCGCCCGCGCTGCTCGGCCAGTTCACGGCCTTGCGCGCGGTTCACTTCCCGCCTTTCAGCGCCACCGCGCGGTCATAGGCGCGCTTGCGCTCGATGCCGTGGCTGCGGACCGCCTCGCGCGCGGCCTTGGCGGCGGGCATGCCGGCGAGAAGGCCGGCAAGCAGCGCATCGAGCGCGGCGTCGTCCAGGTGGGGCGAAGCTGCCGCGACAGGCGGGCCGATGACGATGACGATCTCGCCCTTCGGCGGCGCGTCGGCATAGCGCTCGGCGAGCGCGGGCAGCGTCCCCGTCACGCATTCCTCGTGCAGCTTGGTGATCTCGCGCGCCACCGCCGCTTCGCGCGGTCCGAGCACGTCGGCGAGATCGGCAAGGCTCGCGGCGAGGCGCGGGCCGCTTTCGTAGAATACGAGCGTCGCGCGCAGCGCGGCGAACTCGGCCGCGACATCGCGCCTTGCCTTCGACTTGCTGGGCAGGAAACCCGCGAAGACGAAACGGTCGGTTGGCAAGCCGGCGAGCGTCAACGCAGCGATTGCGGCGCTTGGCCCCGGCACGGTGGCGATCGTGATCCCGGCGGCGCGCGCGGCGCGGACGAGCTTGTAGCCCGGATCGGATATCAAAGGCGTGCCCGCATCGCTGACCAGCACGACGATTCCGGTCGCGGCGCGGGCGATCAGCGCATCGCGCGCGGCATCGTCGCTGTGGTCGTGATAGGCGACCATCGGGCGCTTGATGCCGAGATGGTTGAGCAGCTTGCCGGTGACGCGCTTGTCCTCGCATGCGATCAGGTCGGCGAGCGCGAACAAGGATTTCGCGCGATCGGTCAAGTCTCCCAGGTTGCCGATTGGCGTCGCCACGATATAGAGACCGGAAGAGGGAGACGATTTCATGAGTACGGTCTTGGCAGATAGGCGATATGCGCCGCAAGCGCAGAGCGAATCGATCGGCCTGAAACGGCTTTGGCAGGCGCTGACGATCGTGTTTCTCGCGGTTCTCGTGACGGGGTGTCAGACGCTCCTGCCCAAGGGGCCGCAGCGGACCGACCAGACGCCGACGACGCAGCCGACCGGACCGGTTGTAACCCCCGGCCTGCCAAGCGACGAGACGCGCCACCGCGTCGCGTTGCTCGTCCCGCAAAGCGGTGAAAATGCCGGGGTCGGCACCTCGATCGCCAACATGGCGACGATGGCGTTGCTCGATTCCAAGTCCGAAAGCGTGCGCATCACCACCTATGACACCGCGATGGGTGCCGCCAATGCGACGCGCAAGGCGATTGCTGACGGCAACAAGCTGATCCTCGGCCCGTTGCTTGCGTCCGATGTCAAGATCGCCGCGCCGATCGCGCGCGCCGCCAATGTTCCGCTCCTGAGCTTTTCGAACGACACCGCGGTCGCCGGCAACGGGACCTTCCTGCTCGGCTATGTCCCGTCGCAGTCGGTCGAGCGCGTCGTCACCTTCGCTCGCTCAAAGGGGTACAAGAGCTTCGCCGCGCTCGCGCCGGTCGGACCCTATGGCGAACGCGCGCTCGCCGCGATGCGCAGCGCGGTTAAGAACCATGGCGGGGCGGTCGTCGCTGCCGAACGCTACGACCGGTCGGCCGCATCGATCACCGGCGCCGTGCGCCGGCTCGGGCGAGTCTCGGGCTATGACGCGGTGCTGATCGCCGACGGCGGCCGCGTCGCGGTGCAGGCAGCGCCGATGCTGCGCGAGGAAGCAGGAGCCGACATCCGCTTCCTTGGCACCGAATTGTGGAACACCGACAGCTCGCTCGCGGGCGCGCCGGCGTTGCGCGGATCATGGTTCGCCAGCGTGTCGGACGGCTATTACGGCCAGCTCGCGAGCAAGTATCGCGCGCGTTACGGCGAAACGCCATTCCGGCTGTCGGCGTTGGGTTATGACGCGGTGCTGCTGACGGTGCGCGTGTCGCGCGACTGGAAGCCGGGGACGACCTTCCCGATCAACCGCCTGTTCGCCAGCGACGGCTTCGGGGGGATCGACGGCATCTTCCGCTTCGACAACCTCGGCATCGCCCAGCGCGCGCTCGAGGTCAGCGAAGTCGGCGCCGGCGGGTTCAAGGTTGTCGACCCCGCGCCGACCAAATGGTGAGCTGATCCGGCGATAGGTCACGGCGCGGGGCATCGCCGCGCACCGTGACGTGCAGCTTAGCCGATCGACTGGCCGGTCTGCGCCCAGTCCTTCAAAAAGCCCTCGATGCCCTTGTCGGTCAGCACGTGCTTGAACAGGCTCTTGATCACCGCGGGCGGCATCGTCGCAACGTCGGCGCCGATCTTGGCCGATTCGAGGACGTGGATCGGATGGCGGATCGAAGCGACGAGGATCTCGGTGTCGAAATCGTAATTGTCGTAGATCAGCCGGATGTCGCTGATCAGCGCCATGCCGTCGAAACCGTTGTCGTCGTGGCGCCCGACGAAGGGCGAGATGAAGCTCGCCCCCGCCTTGGCCGCGAGCAGCGCCTGGTTGGCCGAAAAGCACAAAGTGACATTGACCATCGTGCCGTCGCTCGTCAGCTTCTTGCACGTCTTGAGCCCGTCGATCGTCAGCGGCACCTTGATGCAGACATTGTCGGCGATCTTGCGCAAGATTTCGGCCTCGCGCATCATCCCGTCATGGTCGAGCGCGACGACCTCGGCGCTGACCGGTCCGTCGACCAGGTCGCAGATTTCCTTGGTCACCTCGAGAAAATCGCGCCCCGCCTTCTTGATCAGCGACGGGTTGGTGGTGACGCCGTCGAGCAGGCCGGTGTCGGCCATTTCCTTGATGTCGGCGATGTCGGCGGTGTCGACGAAGAATTTCATGTGGCGGCTCCCGTGGCGCGGTGGATCGATTCGCGATCGCTATAGCGGGCAGGGGCGTTGGGCGCACCCCACCAGGCCTTTCATCTCCCACGCCCAACGCCGTTGGTCCTGAGTAGCGCCGTAGGCGCGTATCGAAGGGTCTTTGCGCGCACTGCCCCGGAACGATTCTTCGATACGGCGCTTTGTGCCTACGTTGGACGAACGGGCAGGGGGTGACCGCTCAGCCCCAAGCAAAACGCGTTGCGCGCGGTCCCTCAGAACACCCCGAACACACCCTGGATCAGCGCGCTGTTACTGCTCGACGGATTGGCGCGGATCGCGGCTTCCTCCTGGCCGATCGCGGCATAGATGCCGTCGGACGCCTTGCGCGCAATATCCTGCGACAGGCCGTTGAAGTCGATCCCGGTGGCGAGCCGCAAGGCTTCGCTGACGATCGCCGAATCGGCGAGGCGCAGGCCTTCGCCGATCGCCGGGAACATCGCGCTGACGAGGCTTTGGCCCATCACTGCGCGCAACAGGCCGGTTGCGGCGGTCGGCCCGCCACGAACAATTGCCAGCGCGTCGGTGATGCTCATCGTGCGGATTGCGTCATAGACGAGCGGCGCAGCGCGTTCGGCGCCGCGCTCGGCGGCACGATTGACCTGCAGGGCGAGGCGCTCCTTGACCGGCCCCGAAGTCAGCACGCGCGACAACAACGATTCCGCGCCGTCGCCGCCGAGCTGCGCGGGCAGCGTGATGCGCGCGACCTCGCTGTCGAAAAAGCCGTTGGGCCGCAGCAAATTGGCAAAGGCACGCTGCGACGAGAGTGTCAGCAGCTCGCGTATGGCATCGACCAGGCCAAAGCCGCCAAGGCCGGTCGTGCAACCGGGCAGGGCAAGGATCGGCAGCGCGAGCGCGCCGCTCATCAGGCGGCGGCGGGTGAGGATCGGCAGTTCGGTCATTGCGGCATTTCCTTTTCGGTGGGGAAGGGCTGGCGTTCCGCCTTTGTTCCCGTTACACGCTGTGCATGGCAAAACTGAAACGCAGATATGTCTGTCAAAGTTGCGGCAGCGAATCGAATCGCTGGCAGGGCCAGTGCGCCGACTGCGCCGAATGGAACTCGCTGGTCGAGGAAAAGCCCGCCACGGTGTTCGCCGCCAAGCACGATCTGCGCGCCGGTGGACGCGCGGTCACGCTCGAAGGACTCGACGGTGATATCCCGCTGCCCGACCGGCTGCCGACGGGCATTGCCGAGCTCGACCGCGCGCTCGGTGGCGGCCTCGTCGCGGGATCGGCGACGCTGATCGGCGGCGATCCGGGCATCGGCAAATCGACGCTGTTGCTCCAGGCGGCGGCAAGGCTCGCCAGCGCGGGCCATACGGTCGCCTATATCTCGGGCGAGGAAGCGGCGGGGCAGGTGCGGATGCGCGGCGTCCGCCTCGGCCTCGGCAAGGCGCCGGTGCAGCTCGCCGCGGCGACCTCGGTGCGCGATATCCTGACGACCTTCGCCGATCGGCCCGCGCCCGCGATGCTGGTGATCGATTCGATCCAGACGATGCATAGCGACCTGATCGAGGGTGCGCCGGGCACCGTCAGCCAAGTCCGCGCATCGGCGCACGAGCTGATCCGCTTCGCCAAGGAGCGCGGCACCGCGCTGATCCTCGTCGGCCATGTCACCAAGGACGGCAGCATCGCTGGCCCGCGCGTGCTCGAGCATATGGTCGACACTGTGATGAGCTTCGAAGGCGAACGCAGCCACCAGTACCGTATCCTGCGCGCG
>CAZHWG010000076.1:0-7333 GCA_964535925.1 uncultured Sphingorhabdus sp. | reverse complement strand
GTGGTGCGGGCAGGCAGCGCAGCTGCCAACACGGCCCGAAGGGAAAGGCGTTGCCGGCCTCAGCTGACCTGATTCAGGACTGTTCGCGAAGAAGCCGGATTGGGTTCGGGTGACGGGGCGAAGGCGCACTGAACGCTGCTATCCGCCCGGCCCCTCGCCCTCGCTGGCCGCCAGCAGGTCCATGAAATTGCGGGCCGCATCACGATCCTCCACTTCGTCGAACGTCGCTATAAGGTCGGGCGCAGAGCGCAGCATGTAGAGCGGCCCCCACAGGGCATAGCGCCTGCCCCGGTCCTGCTCGAGGCCGAGATCGACCTGGAGTCCAACCGCGCGGAGCATACCGCACGAGGGGTTGAGAGCCGTCCGCAGCATCAGAAGAACACCGTTTGTTTTCGATCCATTGCGCACGCTTGTTTGGATCATCCGACGGGAGGCGGCCACAATGATGTAAAGCCTCCTTGACGTTGAGGGAATGCGCATGTAAAGGAACCTTCACATACCGGAGGAGCTTCAATTGACACGCAGACAAGCTATCAGACGCTACAACCGGGCGGTCGTCGTTCTCAGCCTGCTTTACGTCGCCTTGCTATTTGCTGCCCAGATCGCGATCGGCAGATACGGCCTGTCGGGCACTGCGGCCTACGTGGTCGCGGTCCTGCCCGCGCTGCCGATCATCGGCATCTTCGCCGCGATCGGCCGCTATCTGGTCGAAGAACGCGATGAATATCTGCGCCTGCTGAGCGTGCGGCAGGCGCTCGTCGCCAGCGCGCTCGCCCTCAGCGTCGCCACCGCATGGGGCTTCCTTGAAAGCTTCGATCTAGCAGGCCACTTCGACGCCTACTGGATTGCCGTGATCTGGTTCGCTGGCCTTGGCGTAGGCTCCTGTGTCAACAAGTTCATGGCGACGATGGAGGCGTGAAAAACCGCCTCAAGGACCTACGCGCGGACCGCGGCTGGAGCCAGGTTAATCTCGCCGACCGCCTCGATGTCTCCCGCCAGAGCGTCATCGCCATTGAGACCGGCCGCTACGACCCGTCCCTCCCGCTCGCCTTTAAGATTGCCGAGCTGTTCGGCCTCGCCATCGAAGACGTGTTCACCAGCCCATCCAAGGAGCCCTGACACCATGATCCCGACCCGTCTCAAGTTCGCCCTGCTCGCCGCCGCCGCTCTCGCCTCCGTCGGCCCGGTCCCGCAGCTGGCCGCCCAGCCAGCGCCTGCGGCCGCGGCATCCACGCTTCAGCAGATGGAGCGTATCTCCGTCGAGGTTCGCGGCACGACTGGCAGCCCGGTGATTCTCCTGCCTGGTCTGTCCAGTCCGCGCGCCGTCTGGGATGGTGTTGCCAGCGACCTGGCCCGCACGCACCGCGTCTATCTGGTCCAAGTAAACGGGTTCGGCGGGGACGATCCGCGCGCGAACCTGCGCCCCGGTATACTCGACGGGATAGTATCCGAGATCCGCACCCTAATCCGCGATCAGAGCCTAGAGCAGCCGGCGATCGTCGGCCATTCGATGGGCGGGCTGGTCGGACTGATACTCGCGGCACGGCATCCGGACAGCGTCGGCCGGCTGATGACCGTCGATGCCCTTCCCTTCTTTTCAGTGCTGATGGCGCCGGCGGGATCGGACGTCACGGTTGCTATGGTAGAGCCGCGGGCCGCCCAGATGCGCGACGCGGTCGCGGCCAGCTACGGCAAGCCCGCCGACCCTGCGGCGGCCGACGCCAATGTGGCGACCATGACCCTGCGGGCGGAGCATCGGCCGATGCTGCGTGACTGGGCGATGGCGTCCGATCCCCGCGTCGCGGCCCAAGTCATTTACGAGGATTTGACAACCGACATGCGGCCGGAACTGGCGCAGATCCGTGCTCCGGTCACCGTGGTCTATGCCTGGAACGACACCCTTCCGCGCCAGGAGCAGGCGGACGCCTTCTTCCGGCGTCAATATACCGGCCTGCCCCGGGGCTCCTTCGTTGGCATCGGCGGCGCCGCCCACTTCGTAATGCTCGACCAGCCGGAGCAGTTCATATCGGCGCTGATCAGCTTCTTGGAGTGATACTCCTTATAGGAGAGCAGCGATCCCGGCTGTGCTGCCGCACCCTCGGCGTGAACATCTGATTTCGACTGCCAATTCCGCCGGTCATCGCGAGCCCTCCTGAATGAACGTCTGTTTTCCGAGCTGCCGCCGCCTAATTTGAAGGTCCCGAATGAAGGCGCCTAGTGGCCGCCAGGCCTGGTTCCCATCGGGCCGCGGCGATCGACCACCGTAATGCGGCGTGCCTTGGCCTCGATGACGAGACGTTCGGTGACGCCATTGCCGGGAAAGGCGATCACGTATCGCGGGGCCATCGCCAGCATCTGCTCATTGCGCTTGAACCCGGCCCGGGCGCCCAGCCTGCGATCGAGACCGAAGGCCAGTTGCTGTACTTCGTGGCGTTCGGCCCAAGCGGCTGCAAGCCGATCGGCGCCCTTGCCGTCACCGCCATGGACGAGGAGCATTTCGGGCACCTGCTCGCGCACTCGGTCGAGCGTGGCCCAGATGTTGTCCGCATAGCTCTTCGCCTCCTCGGTCGTGGCGAAGCTCGCGCGTCCTCCGGCGAAGACCACGGCAGTGCCTTCGGGCGTGAGTGCGGCGCGCCGGCGTTCTGAGCGGACCTTGAGGAAGTCGCGCGCATCGATGACCGCAGAGGTGAGGTTCTTTCCATGCGCTATGCGCGACCCCGTCATCGGCTTCCAGGATGCCCCGGTCTCTTCGCGGTAGAGCATCGCCGCGACCTCGCGCATGTGCTCGAAGGCGAGCATGCTGGCTTCGCCTGCCTGTGCTCGTTCGACTTGTTCTTCGAGGTTGCTCGAGTGGACTTCCGAGCCATCGGCCGCGGAAAGCAGCGCCCGGATCTCGTCGCTCGCGCGATCGACCTGCGCAGACTTGCGGGTCGCCGCGCGGTGGAAGAGATTGACGAAGCCCCAGGCGACGTCCTCGGCATCGGCCTCGAGCGCAGTGTCGGCGAACAGGGCGAACAGGTCCGACCAGACGGCCGCGAGGGTCTGCTCGCTCGCCTCTTCGCCGGGAAAATCGGTTTCGTTGAAAGGTGCGGGTTGAACCGAAAAGCCGGTCAGATCGAGTCCGGCAAGCCGGGCGGTGAAGCTATCGTACATAGATCATTTCCTCCTGAGCGAAGGCGACTGCCGCAGGGAAAGAGAGAAGATTCCTGCGGCCTGTTCGCCGGGCCCGGAAGGGACCGGGTCAAGGGGACTGCCGCACCGCGCAGCGGGAAACCCCGCAAGGCAAGGCTGGCGCGGGCCACACGGGCCGCAGCCTTGCGCGGGTTGCGGCGGACCCGGACCGGTCCAAGGCCCGCGCGAGCGAACAGGGCTGGCAGTAAATCTGACTCCGGCAGGCCGCGCAAAGAGGAACTACGCGAGTCGAGCTTCAGCCGAGCGAAGGCAGCCCGAACTGCTCGGCCGTGAATTCCAGCACCTCGCCCGAAGGAAACGCAGCCAATGCAGTGAGGCGCCGACCTTCGAGGCGCAGGTGCCAGCCGCGTCCGTGATTGGGCTCGGCCTTGGCAAAGCACGCGGGATCGAACAGCGCGAGATTGATCCCCTGCGGATCGCGCGCCGACGGCGAGCGGATCGTCTGCCCGCCCGCGGCACGAGCAGCCTCGGCGAGAGCCTGACACGCGGAATAATCGACCGGGTCGACCCAGCGTTTGCTGTCGCGCGACAGAGGCGGCCGCGTGATGTCGAGCATGCGGGTAATTGAGACGGGAACGAAGAAGCTCAGATGCTCGCTTGTGCGGTTGCCGGGAACAAACCCAGGCGAGCGGCTGATGAAGCGAAGCCGCCAGTAGGCGGTTTCGGTGATCGCGGTCTGCTCGGCCTCGCTTGCGTAGAAGATGCCGGGTCGCTCGTTCGCGCGCCGAAAACGGCTGGCCACGCCGTGGCCGTAGCGAAAGGGCGAGGCGAGAAGGTAGTGCAGGCTGCGCGCTGCCCTGGGCAGATCGGGCTTGGCCGCATCGGCAAGTTCTTCGAGCCGCTTCTGGTCCGGGAGAGTTGCGGCAAGGCGATTGGTCGAGATGCGATGCTGCGCCTCGACGACACGCCAGACCGTCCTGCGATAACGGCGCAGCTCAGACGCGAGCGCGGTGGGCGTCCACATAGTCGCAAACCGTCATGAGACCCTTGAAGCTGTCGATCAGGTCAAGAGGCCGCGCCTCGAGGTCAAGATTTGGGGTCCCGAGCCAAGCTCTCGCAGCCATATCGTCGCTGCCTAGCAGCGCGTCGAGCGAGCGGAACAGGCGCAGCAGGAACTGGCCGGCTTCGAACGACTTGCTGGCCGGATCGAGCTCGGATTTGCCCGCGCGCAAACGCGAGACGGTGGCCTGAGACAGCCCGAGAACCGACCCAAGCTTGGCATTGGTCAGACCCCAGAACTCCGCAATTCTGGCAATTGCGGTGGTCAGAACCTTGCCATCTCTATCCTCGACTTGAGCGGCTCTCGTTGCCATTGGCGCATCCTTTCATATGCACGATATAGTAGCTAGATGGTCATTTGAACAGACCTGCGTTCGAAGATCGCCTCGCCGTTTGAAAACCGCCCAATCATGCGGAGCTCGCCAAACATCGCTTCGAACCGGCTCGCCACCTGCGAAAGCCAGCGCTGTGCCCGCGCGGACCGTGGATGATAGGCATCGGCTTCCCAGTACCGACTGTCGTCGCGCTCGGCGAGCCAGATGGCGACAAGGCCGCCGTAAGTGGAGATCCCGCAATCGGCGAAGGCGTTGCGCAGCAGGATGCGATCTTCACGCCCGCGCCACCCATCGCAGGGTTCAAGTGAGGGAAAGGTGCTGCGCGCAGTTTCGTTCACCTCCTCGACAAGACACTCATATTCCCATTCCCAATCATCTTCATCGTCGATCTCCAAACTACGGAAGGCGACGATTGCGCCGGACGGATAGCTGACAGAACGTCCCATCATGACCCCCCTCAGGCCGCTTCGGCGAGATCGGCTGTCGCAGCCACGCTTCCGGCACTTGAACGCCCTCCAAGTTTCATGATGAGGCTCGCAGCCTCTTCTGCCTTGGCGGCTGCGGTCAGCATGGCGCGATCGTCGGATTTCAGGAGTTCGAGCCAATGCGCGATATAGCTCGCATGGTGGTCGAGATGCGCGACCGGCAGACCGAGCTCGGCGCCCAGGATCGCGGCGGACAGCTCGGCCACCAATTCCTCGGCCGCGTAGGATTCGGTTCCGAAGCGGTTCTTGAGATCGCGACCCAGACGCGAGCCATGCCCGGTCCAATGCGAGAGTTCGTGCGCCAGCGTTGCATAGTAGTGGTCGTAGCCCTCGAACAGGGCCGCCGGCGGCATCGTAATCCGATCCAGGACTGGCTCATAGTAGGCTTCCGATCCCTGATGCCGAAGTTCGGCGCCCACCGCTGAGAAGAAGGTATCAAGCCGCTCTTCCCGCCCCGCAGGCTCGACCGGTTCGAGCTCGCGCTTCGCACGGTACATCTCGGGCAAACCATCGCACTGGTCGGCGTTGAAAACCGCGTAGGCCTTGAGAACGCGTCGCTTCTCGGTGCCTTCTTCACCATCATCGCCTTCGATCTGCTTGTCGTAGCTCTTGTAGAAGATCGCGATCGTCGCCTTCTCGCCCTTGCGGACCTGCCCGCCGAGCTTCTGGCACTGCCGGTACGTCATCCAGTAGGGCGACAGAAACCCGGCCGCTTCGGCGATCATCCACAGCCAGAAGGTGTTCATGCCCCGATAGGGCGTGCCGCAACTGCGCAGGGGTCGTGATACCGGTACCCCGCGCCATGGCTTTACCCATGGTCTGGTTCCCTGCTCGAGTTTCTCGATAATCACAGAGGTGATTTGCGCAGCAGGGGATTGCCCGCCGCTGCGGCGTTTAAACCTGGACATGAGGTGTCTCCCGATTGCCGGAACGAGATTGTCCCGTAGCAATCAGAAGAAGCCTTCTTTCCTCTCATCTGGACGTCGTGTCAGCTTTGCGCTCTGCGACGAATAGTGCGGAGAGACTGTAGATCTCGCCCATGAGTCGCATAGGTGCGGCCGGCGTCCCCCGCCTCGAGCGGAGCGGCGCGGGGAATATCTGCTATCCAGCTCCGCAGCATCCGGACGGCGAACCGGACTGTTGGGCTTCCTGGATCGGCGGACACGGAACATCTGCGAAGGAGCAGAAGACGCAGCAATCGCCGGAAAACGGTCTGAGCTTCACGCCGCAATGGCGGCAGTCGTAGAAAAACCAGCAGGCATCGGTCGGCATTGTTTCGACTGAGGTACCGCCGCACTTGGGACATGTGATGGTAGAGGTGGTCTGCATCACGCGCCGCCCAGCACGCGCATCAGCGGCTGCTCGATAAAACCCCACAACGCGCTGATGACGACGATCACCGTCGCACCCACGAGCATCGCCAGCGTGGCTCGACTTGGCGCCGGCACTGCACAGTCCGCGTCAGCAGAGCATGCGCGATGCTTGCGCAGGTAGAGCATCCAACCCGCAATGACCAGAACCGAGGCGATGATTGTCATCGGCCATCGGTAGGGGACGAATATAGCGAGACCGCCTGCTCCGAGCCCTAGCCCGGCCAGCGCGAGAGGCAGCACGCAGCACGCAGCAGCAGAGAACAGGGCGGTCAAGCTGGCCGCCGCTCCCACGGCAGCGGCACCTCGCTCGGGTCCCTGCAGTCGGATAACGGGAGGGGTACTTCGATCAGTCAGGTCTCGTCTCCAGCGCGATTCGGCGCTATGTGCCACCTGTAGTCGCTACAGGATCAAGGAGTTTCTGCGTGGGCGGACTTTCGATAGGCGAACTCGCCCGCCGCACAGGCGTGCATATCGAGACTATTCGCTACTTCGAAAAGGTTGGCCTCCTCGCCGAGCCTGATCGAACCGAAGGCGGCCACAGGGTTTTTGCCGACCAGCATGTCAGGGCCCTGAGCTTTATAAAGCGGGCGAGGGAGCTTGGCTTCACGCCTGGCGAAGTGCGCGCCATCCTTGAACTGGGCGGCCCCGAGGAGGCGTGCTGCGACGAAGTTCGCGAAATCGCCGTTCATCATCTGGACCAGGTCAGGCGCAAGATGGCGGACCTCGAGCGACTGGAGCGGCTGCTCGCCTCAACGGTCGAGCGCTGTTCGGGTGGGCACGTGCCCGACTGTCCGGTCATCGACATGCTGGATGGCGTTGCCCCCTAGAGCATGTAGCCTACGTCCGATGCCCCGGTAGGATAAGCAAACATGGTGCTCTTCAGATCATCGGCGGTGAGGTTGTGCCGAATAGCCAGAGCGAAGATGTTGATGATCTCGTCCGCGTGAGG